>JBNKOT010000304.1:0-1869 GCA_050294855.1 Draconibacterium sp.
TTTTGATAATTACAAAGCAGCAGTAGTTGCACTTACCAATAGTTTGGAAAAATACCCGGACAGCAAATACCGCGAAGAATTAATGTATATGTTATTAAAATCGAAGTATTTACTGGCAATTGGAAGTATTTATGAAAAAAAGGAAGAAAGACTATCGAATGCACTCGACGAGTATTTTACCTTTGTTGATGAATTTCCGGAAAGCAAGTACAAAAAAGAGGTGACTAAATATTATGAAACCACCTCCGAATTATTGAATTACAAAGTTGAAGAAACAAATATTAATTAGAATATGGATTACAAAAAAACAAAAGCAGCACCGTCGACTATTTCACGCGATTTAGAAGTGTTGACACAAGAAACCGGTAACATTTACGAAACGGTTATGCTTTTAGCAAAAAGAGCAAATCAGATCTCGTCTGAATTAAAAGAAGAATTAAATCAGAAATTACAGGAGTTTGCTTCTTACACCGATAATCTCGAAGAAATTTTCGAAAACAGAGAACAAATCGAAATTTCGAAATTTTACGAGCGTCTTCCAAAACCAACTTTAATTGCTTTCGAAGAATTAAAAGAAGGTGAAATTTATCACAGAAACCCAACACGCGAGAACAAACAACGCATCTAATTTTTAAGTCTTTATGAGACTTGAAGGAAAAAATATAGTACTGGGAATCTCCGGAAGTATAGCTGCCTACAAAGCAGCTATACTTTTAAGATTGCTTGTGAAAGAAGGTGCGAGTGTGCAGGTGGTAATCACCAAAGCCGGCAAAGAATTTATTACGCCAGTAACACTTTCGGCATTATCGGGCAAACCGGTTATCTGCGAGTTTTTTGGAACAAACGATGGTAGCTGGAACAGTCACGTCGATCTGGGATTGTGGTCCGATCTGATGCTGGTAGCACCGGCAACAGCATCCACTCTCGGAAAAATGGCTCACGGAGTTGCCGATAATATGCTGGTAACAACTTACATGTCGGCAAAATGCCCGGTATTTATTGCGCCGGCAATGGATCTCGACATGTTTGCACACCCTTCGACACAAAAAAATATTTCGATTTTAAAGGAATTCGGCAATACAATTATCGACCCCGGAAGCGGCGAACTTGCCAGTGGTTTGGAAGGTAAAGGCCGAATGGAAGAGCCCGAAAATATCGTTGAATTGATTGTTGATCATTTCAACTCAAAAAAAAAACTCCGTAACAAAACATTTTTAGTTACTGCCGGACCAACTTACGAGAAGTTGGACCCGGTTCGTTTTATCGGAAATTATTCGTCCGGCAAAATGGGTTATGCCTTGGCCGAAGAATTGGCCGAAAATGGTGCAAAAGTAATATTGGTTTCGGGGCCGGTTGCTGTTTCTACAAAAAAAGCAGGAATTAAAGTTATTTTGGTTGAATCGGCGGCAGAAATGTACAAGGAAAGTTTAGCGCATTTTTCGGCTTGCGATGGCGCAATTATGTGTGCAGCAGTGGCCGATTTTACACCGGTAAATACCGAAAACCAAAAAACAAAACGCGGAAAAGAGAATTGGAACCTAGAACTTAAACCAACTTTAGATATTGCAGCAGCATTGGGCGAAGAGAAGAAAGATGAACAGGTTTTGGCGGGATTCGCACTCGAAACAAACGACGAACTTTCAAATGCACAAAAAAAGCTGAAAAAGAAAAATCTCGATTTTATTGTTTTGAATTCTTTAAACGAAAAAGGAGCGGGTTTTCAGGTCGATACCAATAAAATTACAATGATCGACAAATACAATAATCAGCAAGATTTCGAGTTAAAAAGTAAGAAAGAAGTTGCAGTTGATATTATTCAAAAAGTAATATCCATCGTTTCGTAACAACTTCCTTTTAATTTTATAGTTT
>JBNKOT010000305.1:0-2509 GCA_050294855.1 Draconibacterium sp.
CCATCAGGCGAAATTCGGGGGAAGTAATTACTCATTCCATTTTTTGAAGCTCCTTCAAGTGGAGTTGCAATCCCTCCCTTTCCGTCGTTAAACGGCACAGTATAAATATCGTATTTAAAAAGCGAGTCGCGGGAAACATAACTTTGTTCAAATTTTTTGTAGCGCTCCATGTCTTGTAATTTTGCTTTTGAACCATGGTGTATCCCGCTTTCTTCAAAATGCTTTGCTCGTGCTCGTGCAAAAAGAATGTTATTACCGTCTGGCGTCCAAATCGGATTTGTTTGCACAAAGTTTGTGTCGGCAGCTCCCGGCAATGGAGAAAAAGTATCATTTAGCCGGTCATAGGTCATTAAAATACCTTTAAACGGAAAAAACAATTGTGAAATTTCAAGATCATTCTGTTCTATAAAAATTTCACAATCCTTTAAAGTGCTGATGGAGTATCTGCCGTCCGGCGACATTTGGGAAAGTAATCCGTAAGTAAAAGCTCCGTTTTGCGATTTGTCCCAATCTATAATTTTATCGTTTGTAAATTTTGTTTCCCTTTCAAAATTCGCCATCACATAAGATCCTTTGTCATTCGCGGCATCTACGTCCATCCCAATTGTTTTTCCATCGGCTGTAAATGAATGGCAATTTGCGCAAACAGGCAGATTATGCATAACACAATGTGGCTTAGATTCAGTACTCACACTACCTAAATGCCAACGCAAATTTTTCATATTTTCTTTTGCGAACTTAAATGGCAATGGAACGCTTCTGTAAAAAATTGGCACTTCAACTGCATCCGGAGAAATCGAAAAACTAACTTTACCCTCGCTGACTTTACGCTTATTAATTCCTTCAATAGTAAGTGTGAAAATTTGATCGAACTCTTTGCTTATCTCGCTCCAAACTTCCTTCGATGGTTTCCATTTCGATTCTTCAACACTAATCTTGTTAACAATGGAATTTTCGCCCGATTCTAACGTTAGTAACCAGTGGCGTACTTCAGGATTGGTTTCGTTCCATACAAAATTTGGAGGAGCAATATCTTTCGGATAAAGTGTCCCTTCAAAAGGATATAGAAAAGTTATGGGTTCTATTTTCTTTTGACAAGAATGAAAAAAAAGAACTATACTAACTACAACTACAACTGTGGCAATTGAACTTAATCCGGATTTTTTATTTGTCATTGTACTTTGATCAGAATGTATTGGAAATGATATCTTTACCTAACACACACTAAATAAGCAATTTTTATCTTGAATTGGAAAAAAAGCACTTCACAATATCTCTGAAAATCATTATTTAGAAGGCCTCTAAAATCATTTTCTTAAAACCCTTCCTCGTTCCAGCTCATATTGCAAAAAGTAGGACTAATACAAATCTGCGGAATCAAATTGAGTTCCTAAAAATTAATGTTCTATTTAAACATTTATGATTTTACATCTAGTGAACGAACCTGAACTAATACAGACATAAATAAAACCTAAACTAATGCTAAAATCATTTTTCAGGCTCTGTACTTTTTATTATTCTTGTATAAAATAACCTAAATCAAAAATCTAATGAAGAACTTACTCATTCTGATCCTATCTTTATTTATGATGACAAGCATTAGCAAAGCACAAAAACAACAAGATTTCGACAAAGCGATCAACATTTTGGTTTTTAGTAAAACCAACGGATTTCGGCACGCATCAATCTCTTCAGGACTAAAAATGTTATCAGACAACAGCGAAAAACAAAACTGGATTCTTACTGCAACAGAAGATCAAACGCTTTTACGCGACGATTTTTTTGCGCGTTTCGATGTCGTTGTATTTTTAAATCCAACCGGAAATGCCATTGATGAATCCGGACAGGCTGCTTTCGAAAAATTTATGAAAAGTGGAAAAGGTTTTGTGGGCATCCACGCAGCTGCCGATTTTGAATACGAATGGCCCTATTACGGAAACCTGGTTGCCGCCTATTTCAGAACACATCCGCCGGCACAAGAAGCAACAGTAATTTTCGAAAATTTTAATCATCCGGCAATGAAACCATTCGAAGGAATGAAAACCTATACTACTTTTGATGAATGGTATTCTTTTAAAGAAAATCCACGACCAAACGTAAACGTTCTGGCGCGTTTAGACGAAAGTACCATTCAACACGATAACGACAATTGGAAAATGGGCGACCACCCTTTAATCTGGTGGAACGACAATGATGGTATCCGTTCTTTTTACACCGTTTTCGGACATACCCACGAAGCGTTTCAAGATAAATTAATTATCGAACACATAAAGAATGCTGTCAATTGGGCTGCAAAAAGAATCGACTAATTTTTGAAATTATAATATGTAGTAGGGAATTCGGGAATGCGGATTCCCTTTTTTATTATTAACCTGAGTTCGATTAAAATTAGCGAGCTCAAATTTCAGTAAATAATTGATTTACAATATAAATTTTTGAGACATAGCGAGCTATGGTGATAAAATTTAGAGCCGTAAATCGATTATTTAATGAAAAGCTATGAATTTCA
>JBNKOT010000306.1:0-2135 GCA_050294855.1 Draconibacterium sp.
CGAGAAATGAGAAAGATCCATTTTCTAACATTGACAGTTGCGATTTTATTTACAGCCTGCACAGGTGGAAGTCAAAAATCAACAAAAACTGAAAATATGTTTACAGGAGCAAAAGGAGAAGTTAAAATTATGACACTCGACCCGGGCCACTTTCATGCTGCGCTGGTTCAAAAATCGATGTACGATCAGGTTGATCCGGTGGTTTATGTTTTTGCACCCGACGGACCGGATGTTGACGGACATCTGAAAAGAATTGAAGGATTTAATACCCGTTCAGAAAATCCAACGGCATGGGTAGAAAAAGTTTACAGAGGTTCTGATTTTTTTGAAAAAATGCTGGCCGAAAAACCCGGAAATGTAATGGTAGTTGCCGGAAACAATGCCAAAAAAACCGAATATATTTATGAAACTATTGATGCCGGGATTAATGTTTTAGCCGACAAACCAATGGTAATTACGCCCTCCGAATTTCCAAAACTCGAAGAAGCTTTTAAAGTAGCCGAAGAAAAGGGAGTTTTACTATTCGATATCATGACCGAACGTCATGAAATAACAACCATGCTTCAGCGCGAGTTGTCGCAAATTCCTGAAGTTTTTGGGAAATTGGAAGTAGGAACAGCAGAAAATCCTGCCATCACAAAAGAAAGCGTACATCACTTTTTTAAATATGTTTCGGGAAGTGCATTGCAACGTCCGGCTTGGTTTTTCGATGTATCGCAACAAGGCGAAGGAATTGTTGATGTAAATACGCATCTGGTAGATTTGATTCAATGGGAAGCTTTTCCTGAGGTGATTTTAGCAAAAAACGATGTGGAAATTGTTTCCGCAAAACGATGGGCAACCGACCTCACTCCTGCCATGTTTGAAAAAGTAACAAAACTAAAAGAGTATCCCAACTACCTCCAAAAAGACATTGTAGACGGCGTTCTAAAAGTTTACAGCAACGGCGAAATCAATTACAAACTAAAAGGAATTCATGCAAAAGCTTCGGTAATCTGGAACTTCCAGGCTCCTGAAGGTGCTGCTGATACGCACTACTCGATTATGCGTGGTACAAAATGTAACCTCACCATTGAGCAAGGAGAAAAAGAAGGCTACAAACCAAAATTGTACATTCAGGCAAACATGGACGAAGGTGTTGAAGAATTTGTGGGAAGTTTGTACAATGCGGTTGACGGATTAACATCGAAATATCCGGGAATATCGGTTAAAAAAATTGGCGACAAACAATGGACACTCGAAATTCCGGAAAAATATAATGTGGGACACGAAGCGCATTTCGGACAAGTTACCGAAGAATATTTGCGGTATTTAATCGACGGAAAATTACCCGATTGGGAAGTTCCAAACATGATTGTAAAATACTACACCACTACCGAAGGAATGAAAGCGGCAATGAAATAAAAAGCTGTTGAAATATTAATTTTAGAAAACCGTTTGATTTGGATAATCAAACGGTTTTCTAATTATTACAATATCATGAAATAATTCTATTCACTTTTTTATCGTTCAAAAACAACCTTTTCCTTGTTTGCAACTTCGTACCCAACTAAAAAACAGAGGTCGGCCACTCGTTTCATTTTGTCGAAATTAATCTTAGAAACTTCGTCGCCCACTTTGTGGTAATCGGCATGATAACCGGTTGCAAAATTCAGAATCGGCACTCCGTTTTTATGAAAATTATAATGATCGCTGCTTCTTAAAAAGTTAGTAGGAAGAGTTGTATCGGGGACTAATCCCAGTTCCTTGCATCTTCGATTATTTATTTCTGCCAACTCCGGCCACACTTCGTTCGATAAGGTAAATAAACCATCCCTATCTTTTACTTTTTTAGGCGATCGGTTCCAAACTGTGTCGCGTTCTTCGAATACTCTTCCAACCATATCGAGATTTACACAAACAACTGTTTTCTCCATCGGAAAAACCGGATGCTTCGAATAGTAATTAGATCCAAACATACCAAGTTCTTCGCAGGTAACCCACAAAAAAACGATGCTCCTTTTTGGTTTAGTTTCCAAACTTGAGAATGCTTCTGCAACTTCCATTATTGCAACAGTTCCCGATCCATTATCGTCGGCACCATTATACACGTCGCCATCTTCGCTAATTCCCAAATGATCGTAATGCGCCATAAG
>JBNKOT010000307.1:0-3501 GCA_050294855.1 Draconibacterium sp.
GTGTGCGTAATATTACATCTACGAAAATAGGGATTACGCCCTAATACTCAAAGTTTTTACTCTAAAATATGTATTCTATTCGTGAATTCAGTAAAAATGGTGTATTCGGAGTATTATTCGGGGCAAACAACATCTTAATTTTTGGAGGTTCGTGTAGTTGGTTTATTGCCATAAAAGTAATCGTCCAGCTGAAGAGCAAAATAACGGTTAATACTATTTCGTTTCAGGCTCCAACGGATCAGATTGTGAATAAAATTATCGGGGTGAGAATGGGGACAGACCGTGATGCAGCGGCCACAATCGGTGCCGACTTTGCACCAATAAGTAAAACATTTTTCGTGATTTATTTTCCACGGATACCAGCGATTTTCTTTTTTTGCCGATTCTGTTGAAATGGAAGAAGAAGGACAATTGGAAGCACATTTTTTACAAATTTCACAAAATTGAATCAAAGTAGAATCGATGGGTTTAGTATTTATCTCCACTTCCAGATCGGTGGTAACAATTGCAATTCTGACGCGAGGTCCTAATTTAGGTGTCATCAACAATCCCATCCGGCCAATAGTACCCAAACCTGCATCCTGTGCTACAATCGGACAAATTAACCGGTAATTGGCATCGATGTGAGCACGGGCATCAAAACCAAGGTTTCGAATCAGCTGTGCCATTTGTACTGCAATTGTTCCCGCGTTTAAATATTGTTGAGCCGATTCCATAATTACCGGTCCTTTTGGAGCGTGTTGCATCGATTCGTGGCTCATTTCAACTGTAAATACAATGGCGTATTTATGCTTTAAATCAACCACGTTTCCATATTCTTGTCCTCTCCCAATGTGCGAATAAATATGATGTGGCTTCAGCATCGTAAATCCAACATCGACAGCTCCAAGTTTTAGTCCCCAGTTCTTTAAAAAGCTTGTAATTGTTTTGGTGTCTATTGGTGCTTTTTGTTGATTGTATTTGCCGGTTTCAACCAGAGGCTGCAGCAATTCTACCGCAGAAAATGTTGCCGAAGCTGCATTAAATTTCAAGGGATCGTAAAATATAGAGTCGGGACTTAATAACCCCGGTTCTTTTCTGAACAAATCATCTTTGGCTTTATTCTCCGGTTTTTGGTGGTAGTAATTGTCGAATTTTTTGGTTCCCTCTTTTAATTCCATCCTCGAAAACATAATGTCTCTTTCGTCGATTTTTTTTGCTGGAATTTCAAATTTTATTGGCTTGTTCTGAAAAGGAAGAAGAACAATGATTGAGACAGAAATAAAGCCCACAACCAGTATTAATTGAAAATAGAAGCCTGCAAAATGAAATAGAATTGCACTTTCAACCAGTAGGAATATCAGTAAAATGGGAATGGTTTTTAGTGCTGCTCTTTTTTGCTTTTCATTTATCGAAACAAGCATAAAAGCAAGCAATAAAAGGAAAAGGAGTAGGATAATTATTTGCGAAGCAATAAATACGATTGCGGTCATTTTAAGTGGATTGATCGTAATAAACAAAGTTAAAATTATTTTTGAGTTGCTTTTTATTTTGAAGGTCTGCTTTGGTTTTACTTTTAATATTAATTGCTGTTTAATAACATTGTTAATTCGCTATATTACAGCTATATAACATAGAAGATACTCTGTGTTGTAAACCATTAAATTCATACATTTATCTGAATTTATAATAACCATTTTATTTTCGGATAATGAAAATATTCTTTTTAAGCAATCAGAATTCTTGCCGGAGTCAAATGGCAGAAGCAATCTTAAAAAGCATGGATAAATCTCTGGCGATTTATTCGGCGGGAATTGAACCTGTCGATCACATCAGTCCGGTTGCCATCGAAGTTCTAGCGGAAATCAACATTCTGTTAAAGCCTTCTGTTCCTAATCTTTATTCCGATTTTCAGCATTTGGAATTTGATTATCTGATAACAGTTGGCGACGGAACACAAGAAGAACTCAACATTCCCTCCATTCGGTTTAAACGTAAATTGCACCTTGGTATTCAGAATCCATATAAAAGCTTTAAAACACGGAAAGAGTTAAAAGAAAAATGCAGAATGATACGAGAAGAAATTTATGCAGAAATGGATTATTTCTATCATAAAATTATAAAAAAAACATCCGTCGGTTGACGGATGTTTTTTTGTTTTTATTGCGAAACAATCGATTCAATTTCATCGGGATTTATGGGAACCCGCTCCCCTATTATTTTACTTCCGGTTTCTGTTACCAAAATATCATCTTCGAGTCGAATGCCGCCGAAATCTCGGTATTCGTTCACTTTATCAAAATTTATAAAGTCGGCGCTAATTCCTTCGGCTTTCCATTTGTCGATTAATGCAGGAATAAAATAACAGCCTGGTTCGTTGGTGATTACAAAGCCCGGTTCTAATTTTTTTCCCAATCGTAAATAAGCTGTTCCAAACTGGTCAACCGGACGAATTTCATCGTTGTACCCCACATAAATCTGACCAAGATCTTCCATGTCGTGCACGTCCAATCCCATCATGTGTCCTAATCCATGCGGGAAAAACATGGCATGCGCACCATTTCTAACGGCTTCTTTTACATCGCCTTTCATTAAACCAAGGTCTTTTAATCCCGAAGCAATTACTTCAGCAGCAGCCAAATGTACCGACAAATAAGTAACGCCCGGCTTTGTTAAAGCAGTGGCTTTGTTGTTGGCGGCCAAAACAATTTCGTAGATTTCGCGCTGTTTTTGCGTAAACTTTCCACCAACAGGAACTGTTCGTGTAAAATCGGAAGCATAATGCATCACCGATTCCGCACCGGCATCGGTGAGCATTAAATTTCCTTCCTTTAAAATTTGCGAATGGTCGTGGTTATGCAAGGTTTCTCCATGTTGCGAAAGAATAATTGGAAAGGATGTCATGCCTCCGCCGGCCAAAGCGATTCCTTCGATTGTGCCGGCAATATTTTGTTCCCAGGCACCCGGCTGTGCCATTTTCATGGCAGTAACGTGCATGTTGTAACCGGTGGCACAAGCCTTTTCAATTTCGTTAATTTCCTGAGCTCCTTTTATTTCGCGAATCGAAATTACAGCATTAATAAAATCGAGCGATGCATATTCCTGAATCCGCAATGCTGAAATACCCAGTAGTTGTTCGAGTAGCATTTTGTTTTCGCCACGGTACGGAGGTAAAAAATGTACCCTCCTGCCCTGTTGAACTGCAACCGCAACAAAGTCGAATAATTTGGCAAATGCGGCCGTTTTTGCAATTCCTGCTTTTAAAGCATTTTCTTTCAGAGGAACCTGAGGTCCCATCCAAATGATGTCTTCAATGTCGACATCGTCGCCAAAAATAATTTCCTCGCCACTGTCGAAATCAATAACTCCTGCCAATCCCGGAAAATTCAATCCAAAGAAATACAGAAACGAACTGTCTTGCCTGAAATGATAAGTATTATCGCGGTAATTCATTGGCGACTCTACATTTCCGAGAATCAATCCCACTCCACTTAAATTTTTATTTCTTAACGATTTCCTTCG
>JBNKOT010000308.1:0-1741 GCA_050294855.1 Draconibacterium sp.
CATCGCCGGCAAAAAGAAATGTTGTAATTAATTCTTATACATTATAAATTCAATTTAATCAATGAAATCATTAGTTAAATCCACAAAAAAAGGAGACAGTAAAGTGGCACAGTGTTGTGCTAAAAATTCCAAAAATGTAATGGGCTGTCACGATTAAGAATTGACTGAACCCGCCCTGTTTTTACGGGGTGGGTTCTCTATCAAACACGATTTCAAAAAAATGGAATATTCAAAACACAATATATTTTCCAAAATAGCCGATTCCGAAAGCTACTTTATCGTCAATCCCTTGTCGGGACAGGCCGATATTCTCGAACCCGAAGAGGCACAGAAATACATTGATAAAAGCGTTTTAAATACCCCGGAATACATAGAAAAAGGCTATGTTGTGGATCCCCTGGAAGAAGAAAAATACTTTAAAAAAAGATACCTCGATTTTATCGACGATCGCGATACCGACGAAGTACAACTTTTTTTTACACCCTGGTACACCTGTAATTTCAACTGTTCGTATTGTTTTCAGGATGAATATACCAACCCCAACGACGATGTTGAAAAGGAAGTGATTGATGCTTTTTTTAACTACATCGATCAGAAATTTGCCGGACGAAATAAATACATCACCATATTTGGCGGCGAACCTTTGCTGAATACACCTTCCAAAAAAGCTTCGATCAAACGAATAATCGAAGGAGCGAATCAACGGAATCTCGACATCGCAATTGTAACAAACGGATATCATTTGGTAGAATTTATCGATATTTTAAAAACTGCCCGAATCCGCGAAATTCAGGTTACCGTTGATGGAACACGCGAAACACACGATTCGCGAAGAATGTTGCGCGGAGGAAGCGGAAGTTTCGATAAAATTACCGAAGGTGTCGACTTGTTACTCGGCAATAATATTCCGGTAAACATGCGAATGATTGTCGATAAAGATAACGTAAATATTTTGCCGGATCTGGCGCGGTTTGCCATCGAAAAAGGCTGGACAAAAAGTCCGTTTTTTAAAACTGCACTGGGAAGAAATTACGAACTTCATCATTGTCAGACCAATAATACAAGGCTTTTTAACCGTCTCGAAATGTACCAGGAAATTTATCAACTGGTAAAAGAAAGTCCTGAGATCCTCGAATTTCATAAACCGGCATTTTCGATTGCCAAGTTTATTTTTGAAAACGGCGAACTGCCCAATCCACTTTTCGATTCGTGCTCTGGAACAAAAACCGAATGGGCTTTTGATTATTCGGGGCGCATTTATTCCTGCACCGCAACCGTAGGAAACATTGGCGACGAACTCGGAACTTTTTATCCTAAAATAGAATTGGATGAAGATTTAATTGAAGAATGGGAAGAACGCGATGTTTTATCGATAAAGGAATGTACAAATTGTCCGGTGCGCCTGGCTTGTGGTGGTGGCTGTGCGGCAATTGCAAAAAATAGAACCGGCAAACTTCATGCTCCCGATTGCCGACCGGTTGAAGAATTGCTGGAGTTGGGAATTGGATTGTATAGCGAAATAGAAATCAATTAGAACAACAAAAAAGAAAACAAATAAAACCACTGTTCAACCCTCTTATTTTGATCGATTAAACCGGAAAGCACTCAGAAACCGTAGAAATAATAAAATAAATGACATGAAAGAAATAGCTGCAAATGATTTTAAAAAAGAAGTAATAAACGGCGGAAAAGTTGCTGTCGATTTTTACTCAACCGAATGCCCTCCCTGCGAAGCGCTTGC
>JBNKOT010000309.1:0-2760 GCA_050294855.1 Draconibacterium sp.
CCAATAAATCGGTGGTAACCAAAACCTGAATGTCGCCGAACTTAAATTTTTGCAAGGCGGCTGTTCGTGCGCCTTGACTTTTTTTGCTGTGAATGGCTGCCGCATCTAAACCGTTTTTAACTAATTTATTGGCTACTGCATCAGCTTTATAGGCCGACGAAGTAAAAACCAACACCTGTTTCCACTTATTCGTTTTAATTAAATAGCGCAATAACGGGCCTTTTCTTTCCTCCGAAACCGAGTAAGCAAACTGATGAATCAGATCGATGGAATTTTCTTTGGCAGCTATTTTAATTACCAGCGGATCGTGCATAAGGAAAGCGGTAATATTATTTAAATCGTCGCTTAGAGTTGCCGAAAACAGGAGGTTTTGCCGTTTTTTAGGAAGCAATTCAAAAATGCGGTTCATCTCTTCTTTAAAACCCAGATTCAGCATTTTGTCGGCTTCGTCGAGTACCAAAGTTGTAATATCCGATAAATGTACGGCCTTTGCTTCGACCAGTTCTAATAAGCGACCGGGTGTGGCAACCAGAACATTAACGCCCTGCAATCCGATCATTTGTGGATTGATGGAAACTCCTCCGTACACGGCCATCGACTTAATTGGTTTTGGAAGTTTCGAGCTAAATTCATAAAACACTTCCTGAACTTGTTTCGCCAATTCGCGGGTGGGTGCCAGCACCAAAACAGTAACATGACGGTTTTTTGTAACCAGATTGTTTTGCAAATTCATCAACAGGGGCAAAACAAAACTGGCAGTTTTTCCCGATCCGGTTGAGGCAATGCCCAGCACATCTTTTCCGTTTAAAATTGCCGGAATGGCTGCTTCCTGAATTGGTGTTGCTTGTGTGAAATTTTTTCCGGATAATGCATCCAGTAAGACGTTTGATAAGCCGAAATTTTTAAAAGACATACTTGCTGTTCCCGATTAAGTGAGGATAATTTTCCTACCGCAAATATACTCAAATTTGAAGAAGAGTGATTGTTGCTATTAATTGCTGTGTAATCACTCTTCTTCGTACACAACGAATTATTAATTGGTCGCGGAACAAATTATTTTCTCTGAATCTCGAAAAAAAATAAAATGTATCTTGTTCCTTATTTCTTCACCATGCAAAAACGACTATACCGTATTCTCTCGTTTCTTGTATTTGCTGTACTTTATACACAAACAGCAATGGTGGTGCTTATTGTTCTGCCTTTTGCCTATTTCCGTTTACAAAAGGTGGTGAAAATACTTGTTCGTTTTTGGGCGCAATCGGTATTTTGGATTTTAGGGAAAAAGCTGAGGATTTCGGGGACTGAGAATTATTCGAAAAACAAGCGATACATTATTATTGCCAACCATGCCAGCATGTTTGATATTACGGCAATTATGGCATTTTACCCCGATGTAGCCTGGTTTGGGCACGAACGCCTGATGAAAATTCCGGTTTTTAGCCAAATTCTGAAAATGACCAATTACATTCCGTTGAAGGAAACAAACATCAAAAATACAAAACTGATGTTGGATGAAATTGTTGAAAAATCGAAGCAACACACCATTGCCATTTTTCCAGAAGGTACACGAACCTTGAACGGAAGTGTGAATAATTTCTATCGTGGATTTGTGTATCTTTTAAGAGACTCCGATGCCGAAATATTGCCGGTAACACTTAATGGTTTTTATTTACTAAAACCCAAAAACAGGAAGTATATTAATTTTGGTGCTAAACTGGGTGTTGTTATTAATAAACCCATAAAAACAAGCGACCTGAAAACGAAAACAGACAAGGAAATTATTGCTCAAATGAAGGCAATAATTGAATCGGGAATAACAAACGAGACTAAACAGCAATAATGAATAAAACACAAAAAAAAGAATGGATATTTATTATTAATCCAATTGCAGGCAATGGTTATGCAAGAAAGCTGGCTCCCAAAATCGAGGAAATGATCGATAAAAATGCGATCGATGCGGGTGTGGTTTTTACCAAAAAAAAAGGTCATGCCTCTGAGTTGGCAAAACATTATGCAGAAGCGGGGTCAAAATATATTATTGCCGTTGGTGGCGACGGAACTTTTAATGAAATTGCTTCGAGCCTTTTGTACGAAAAAAACCTCACCGTCGGCATTGTTCCCGCCGGAACGGGCAACGATTTTATTCAGATTTTAGGATTTCCAAATCGTTTTGAAGAAGAACACTGGGCTGCTTTTTTTGAAAAAAATACAAGTTTTATTGATGTAGGAATGTGCAACGGATTACCTTTTCTGAATGGAATGGGACTGGGGTTCGATGCGCAGGTAGCCGCCGAAAACTATACCGAACCCGGTGAAGTAAAAAAGGGCGGGAAGAATAAATACCTTTTTCAAATCATAAAAACATTGTTGTTGTACAAAGAAAAAAGAATGACAGTTTTGTCGGCTGAAAACAATCACCAAACCGATTGTTTTATCAATACCATTTCGATTGGAAGAAGGTTTGCCGGCGATTTTTTTCTTACTCCAAAAGCCATTGCGAACGATGGTTTACTTGATGTTTGTTCGATCGAAAAACTTTCACTGATCGAACGTTTTAAGATTTTAACAAAAGTGCCCAAAGGAACGCATCTGCAGAATAAAAAAGTGAACTATTATCATACTCAAAAAATTGAAATTGAATTCACAGAGAAAGTACCCTTTCACCTCGATGGCGAATTGCATTTTTCAAAACATTTCGATATCAGTATTCTACCGGGGGCAATGAATGTTATTTACAATCCCTCGGGGAATCACTTTTTT
>JBNKOT010000310.1:0-3729 GCA_050294855.1 Draconibacterium sp.
ACAAAGACAACCGGGAACTGACAAAAAACCAGGTTGTAGTTTTATCAGTTTTGCGTTTTTTATCGTTTTTTACACTTGCATTTTTATTGTTGTCGCCCTTTATCCGAAGCCTCAAAAAAATTACGAAAAACCCAATAATTATTACGGCCTGGGACAATTCGGGATCGATGATTCTGGCCAAAGATTCGCTATTGATTGACGATGAGATTAATGCAATAAAAAAATCGATTACTGACAATTTGGAGAACGATTACGCTGTTTTGGAATATACTTTTGGCGAAAGTTCGAATATCAATGCAACACTGAATTTTGCTGAAAAAAAATCGGATTACAGCGAAGTACTTACCACAATCAACAACAATCATTTTAACGAAAACATTGGAGCAGTGATTCTTGCCGGAGACGGCATTTACAACAAGGGACAAAATCCGGTTAACCTGCTCAACGAAATTAATTTTCCGGTTTATACCATTGGTTTTGGCGATACCACACAAGTTGTCGATTCGCGCATTCAAAACATACAGGTGAACCGAACTTCTTTTTCGGGAAATAGTTTTCCGGTAGAAATCGATGTTCAATTTTTAAAACTAAAAAACAAAGCGCTCAAACTTTCGGTTTTGCAAGACGGAAACGAATTGGCCGGCACCATTGTAACACCACCCAACGAAAATTATTTTTATTCGCAACAATTTATTCTCGAAGCCGGCACTCCCGGACTAAAACATTTTACTGCACGAATTGAACCGGTTGAAAACGAAAGAAACATAAAAAACAACCAATCGGAGTTTGTAATCAATGTGCTGGAAAACAAACAAAAAATACTGATTTTATCCGAAGGTTCGCACCCCGATATTGGCGCCATTAAAAACACGCTCGATCTGCAAAAAACTTACGATGTGTCGGTGTTTACAGAAGAACCTTACCCTGCCAATTTCGAAGACTTTAATTTGTTGATTTTAAACCAGTTGCCAACTTCCGAAAAATCGGCTGCAGAAGTAATTGCAGCAGCACAAAAAGTTCGATTACCCATTTTGTTTATTGTCGGGAATAAAACTTTTTTACCACAATTAAATTCGCTGGCACAGGGAGCAACCATTACTCCGCTGGCAGGTTCCGGAGAAGAAGCGCAGGCCACCATTAATCCAACCTTTGCCACCTTTAATTTGAGTGAAGATTTTAAGGAACTACTGCTTAAATTTCCTCCTTTACAGGTTCCGTTTGCCGACTTCGAAATGGAGCCTGAATTTACTACGCTGTTTTATCAGAAAATTCTTAACATAGAAACGGAAAAACCTTTAATTACCACGGGAAATTTAAAAGGCCGGAAAATAGGATTTATTTTTGGTGAAGGACTCTGGCGATGGCGATTGTACGATTATTACAACAATCAAAATCATTCGCGTTTTAACGAGCTAATCAACCAGTTGATACAGTATCTGGCTTTGCGCGAAAACGAAGACAATTTCATTCTCGAATTTGAACCCGTTTATGCCGAAGTAGATGATGTGGTTTTAAAAGCAGAAGTATACAACGATGTTTTCGAACGAATTAATTCGGAAGAAATTAACATCGAAATAAAAAATAATTTGGGCGATCAGTTTAACTTAACTTTCGATGTGCAAGGCGAAAATTATATACTGAATGCGGGCAAGCTACCCAGTGGAGATTATACATTTTTAGCAAGCATTTCAATTGGTAACGAAACATTTAACGAGAGTGGCAGTTTTACAATTATGCCTGTCAACATCGAAAATGTAATTACACGAGCAAATCACACAATGCTGTTTCAATTGGCAGAACAAAGTGGCGGACAATTTTTTCTGTCAGGTGATGCAGAAGTGCTTATTTCGCAAATAAGAAAAAGCAATAATTTAAAGGCTACAAGTTATTTCCAGGAAATGGTTCACGAGCTGCTGAACCTCCGCTGGATCTTCTTTGTGCTGCTCTTATTGTTAAGTATGGAATGGTTTTTGAGGAAGTACTGGGGCATTTATTAAGCACATGAAAATCAGCCCGTTCAGCAAGCTCTTAAATTTACTGATGAAGTACAGGTACTCTAGCACAAAAAATTAACAAATCAGAAGATGAGATTTCAATTCAATAAAATATATTTAGTCATTGGTGTTGTCCTTCTTTTCGCACTTTCAACATCATGCATTTCATCCAAATCCATCGTTATTGAAATTCCGGTTCAGTCAAAAAAAGAACTTCCGCAGTCGATACAAAGTTTAACTCTGGTAAACCGAACCGTCGATAATTCCTTTACCGATTTGGACGCCGATTCACTACAAAAAATATTTTACAAACAACGTTTTAGTCTCGATACGATAATTAACGATGTTCAGGCGTCGGACACTACTTTGAAAGCTTTGGGAGAATTACTTTTCGAATCGGGCAGATACGATTTTGTGATTCCTGAAAATCGTTTTTTGCCCTTCGAAAGAAACGCATTTCTAACCAGCGAAATGAATTGGAATGAAGTAAAAGATATTTGCGAAACATACCAAACTGATGCACTTTTATCGCTCGATCATTTTAAAACCTACATTTCAACTTCTTTTAATAAAGAAAGTTTTTTCGATCCAACTGTCGACGGTTTTAGGGTTGGTTCTTATGCCGAAATGATAATTACCTACGAAGCACTTTTCAGGGTTTACGATCCCATTCAGGAGAAAGTAATGCTACGAGAATTTGTGCACGACACAATAGTTTGGGAAGATGCAGATTTTTCGACCACCGATTTATTTCGTCGTTTTACGCCGGTAAAGGTGGCATTAAGTGAAGCGGGAATTGCAATTGCACTCGATTTTTCGGAAATGATAAGTACAGCCTGGCGCCCCGAACGAAGAAACTTTTTTATTAAAGGCGATGACAATTTAAAGCATGCCGCCCTTTTAATCGACAACCAGCAGTGGGATCAGGCAATGGCACTCTGGAACGACACAGCCGAAAAAAGTAAATCGAAATCGGTACGAAGTAAAGCCGAATTTAATATTGCGGTTGGTTACGAATTAATGGGAGATTTGGATGAAGCCATTAATTGGGGACTAAAATCGTACGAATCGATGTACCGTCCGGGAACTTACGATTACCTGGAAATTTTAAAGCGAAGGAAAAACGAATTAAAAAAACAACAATGATGAAACGAAACAGCCTTCTTTTTCTTATTCTGATTGTAACCTTAACTTCGTGCACCGTTTACAAAGAATTTCCGATCGATGTATATAAACCCGGGCAAATTGCGGTTCCGCTCAATGTAAACAACGTTGCTTTGGTTTATCGGAATTTCAAATATCCGGCCGATACTTTGCAGCACTATTACAAAGACAATCATCAACTAAAAAAAGCAACAAAAGATCCCGAACAACTCGACAGTTTGCTTGCCAATTACGTGTTACAGGAACTGGCTTCGAATTTGAAAAATAAAAATACCTTCGACCGCATCCATATTTCCCCGGGAATTTTTAAACCACACACCGGCAAAAGACTTCCGGCACTGAATTTCGATCTGGTTGAAAAACTTACTACTTCAACACAAACCGACCTGTTAATTTCGTTGGAGACTTTTTCGTATTTCTTTTCTGATTACGACCAACAATACGAAACACCGGAATCGAGAGAAGTAATTACCGCCGCTGTTTGGGCTGTTTACGATCCTTTTACTGAAAAGGTACTGGAACGTAAAACCATGATCGACACCATTTTCTGGAACAATTACGACGAAAAAGG
>JBNKOT010000311.1:0-1918 GCA_050294855.1 Draconibacterium sp.
ATTTGAGCTCGCTAATTTTAATCGAACTCAGGTTAGTAAGAGGATGAATTATTTTGATCATCAATTATTGTTCTATTTGTACAACCCATTTCAGGGTTGGGGCAAAATTTAATTCATCGACCCCGGGCTTCGCACGGGTTATTCAATTTTACGTCCTTCCCACAATAAATTCGCCAACTGGCGAATAAGACGAATAAGCCCGGGTGTAACCGAGGCAAGTGAATAAACTAAAAAGAAGCCTGAACAAAGGTCAACTTTGAGTAGAATAAATTATGCTATTTCCCGCTAAAATACTGGCGCGAATCCAACTCGGTTAAATCGGTCGCTTTTACTTTTGTGATTTTTAAAACCGATTTCTCAACAATTTGGAATCCTTTAAATGTGTATTTTTTGTCGATCTCAATTTTGGCCGGTTTTAAGGTTTCGTACAAAATTGAAAAATTGGTCGAAACATTTTCAAAATAATTGGTGTTTGAATTTCCGATTGCCAGTGCTTTTCCCTGTCGGTTATTTTTTGGCGATTCAAGTTTTCCTTCAATTTTTAATACCGAATAATCTTCTTTGTTGATGGTAATTTTTCCTTCGAATTTGCTGGCGTAAAAATCACCCGAACCGGCAAGAGTTGGTTTTTTTTCTTCAAACGAAATCACCCAAAAATCGGCGCCGTTAATTTTGGGCTGATCGAGCAGTTTTAAACTATAAATACCGGCTAATTCGGGATTCAAAATCGAAGACGCAGTTCTCACCCAATCGGTTTCCAACAATTCATCGAGATTGGTTCCACCGGTAGAAAAACGATAATCGGCATCCGATTTGTCGGATGTAAAAGAATATTTTAAAGATTGGAAAGCATCTTGTTTCGATGGATTTGCATAACCCGAAGCGTCGAAAATCAACACCTCGGCACTTTGTTTTGTGGTTGCCGTGTCGACAGTTTTTGTTTTGGTATAAGTGCCCAATAAATTAAATGGTCCCTGAATAAAATTGTAGGGTGTATTTTCAGCCGCCATTCTTAAAATGCGGATCAAAACCATGTTTTGTGCTGCAACGTCGACATCTTTAATTCCGTACGATTGAGATTCGATTTTGATAATATTAAATGCTTTGTCGAATAAAGAATTTACGGGCATGATTTTATTTTTATAACCAACCGCCGAAAAATAAATGTTTTTATCGGCCATTTCTTCGGTTATTTTCAGCTCAAAAATTCCTTCTTCGTTGCTTGCTGTGCCAAACAAAGTTCCCTCAATTCCAATGTTGGTATACGACACCGCATCGTTGGTTTCGGTATTAATCACCTTCCCTTTAATCGTATTTACAACCGTACCACTCTCCTGTGCATTCAAACAAAAACCAAAAACTATCGCAAAAACTATGGTGTATATAAATTTCATTTCTTGTAAATTTTCAATAAAAGTAAGGTTTTCACCCGAATTATTCATCGCCTGATACCATTACTCAAATAAATAACGTTATTCTAGAGAATTATTATTCATTATATTTGTTTCCGATTTAAGATAAAATTATGACATATAAATATTCTTTCGTTTTAATGACGTTGTTTCTTGTTTTTTTTAGTTCCTGTGTTTCAAAAAAGAAATACCTCGAAATGGAAATCGGGCGTTTAAAAGCCGAAGATCTTTCGAGACAATTAACCACCGAAAATAATGACAAAGCAGCACGAATTGAAGCGCTGATTGCCGATTTCGAAAGCATGAAAAATGAGCTTTTAGAAAGTAATGCAATAAAAGATAATCTGATTACTACATTAAATGGCGAAGTGGCCACGCTTACTGCAAATTTGAATAAAAACAGGCAGTCGCTCGAAAGCACTACTTTTAATCTCGATTTCGAAAAACAACGTTTAACCAGTGCGATCAACTCGAAAGACCGTACAATTAATTCCTTAAAAACTAAA
>JBNKOT010000312.1:0-4222 GCA_050294855.1 Draconibacterium sp.
TTGAGCCATTAATTTTATATCGAACTCAGGTTATTAAGAAATCGGAATTCTCATCAACTATTTAGTGTTTGATTTCTGTAATCGGAAAAACTGCCACATAAAAATCCGGATCAACCACAACCGAAAATATTGGTTTTTCGAGTTCCAGTTTTTGCCATCTTTGCACGGGCTTAATCCAATGAATTTCCTCATTCAACATCAGCTTTATTTTCATGTTAAATCCTTCTACACAATTGATCCATCGATACCTCATTTGGCCGTCCACCAATGCATATTCAAGAGTTGGAATCTGAGTATCGCGTAAATACTGATCGAAAAAAGTTTGTAAATCAAGATTGCTTTGTTTGCTTATAAAACCCTCAATTTCTTTTGATGCGACAGTTTTGTGATAAAACTCCCGGTTTAATCCGCGAAGAATTTCTCTCCACTTTTCATCATTATCAACCAGCTGCCGAAGCGTGTGTAACATATTCGCACCTTTTGAATACATATCGCCCGAACCCGGATAATTGACACCATAAACTCCGGTGATTGGCCGATCATTAAAAATGTTCAATCGCGTTCCCCTACAATACGCTGCACTTGCCTCTTTTCCCCAGAAATAATCGACAAATAAATTTTCTGAATACGCCGTAAAACTCTCATGAATCCACATGTCTGCCTCGTCGCGGTTGGTAATACTGTTGGCAAACCATTCGTGCCCCGACTCGTGCACAATGATGAAATCGAATTTATCGCCCCAGCCGGTGCTGCTCACATCCCGGCCACCGTAACCATTTTTAAAACCATTTCCGTAAGTTACCGAACTTTGGTGTTCCATTCCCGGATAAGGGACTTCCACCAACTTGTAACCATCTTCGTAAAAAGGATACGGGCCAAACCAGTGTTCAAAAGCTTCCAACATTTTTGGCACTTGTTTAAAATGCTCTTTTGCATTCTCCAGATGATAATCAAGTACCCAATAATCGCAGTCCAAATTGCCTTTTTCACCTTTATATATTTCTCCAAAATGGACATAATTTCCGATGTTAATGTTTACTCCATAAGCATTAATCGGGTTTGTAACAAACCAATCGGTTGTCTTGGTACCATCGTTGTTTTGAGTTATTTTTTGCAGGCTGCCGTTCGAAACATTCATCAGATTTTCGGGGAATGTGATACTAATAAGCATACTGTCGGGTTCGTCGTAAGGATGGTCTTTGCACGGCCAAAATAAACTGGCACCTTCGCCCTGAACAGTAGTTACAATAAAATCGTTACCCTTATCGTCTTTTTTCCAGCTCACACCACCATCCCACGGAGGGCGCCGACTGACTTTTGGCTGGCCTCCAAATTCAATCAACAAATTATTGACCTCCCCTATTTTTTGAATTTCACTCAATTCAACGAGCCAAATATTTCCATCGTTTTTAAACTTTTGATTTTTCCCGTTTTGAATGATTCGGGTTATTTTCATCGGTGGTTGCAAATCGATTTGCATCACCTTTTTCGATTCTTTTACCCGGTATTGAATCAGGTTTTCACCGACAAAACTACTGTCGCTTGGGTTTACTTTAATTTTTAAATGATAATAAGTTAAATCCCACCATTCGCGCTCGGGAGTAATACTTCCGCGTAAAGTATCTTGTTTGGTAAACTCGGTTTTTTGAGCAATCGACGAGATCGAAAATCCGAGGAGAACAATAAATACGAACAAATATTTTTTGATCATTTTCAGTGTTTTTATAATTATTTCACCGCCTTTTCAAAAGCGTCAATTCCTCCAACCACAGGAATTTCCAGGGTGGTTCCATCCAGATCAACTGTTAGTTTTGTCCCCGGTTTTGGATGCAAAGTAAAGTTACGATCGCTCGAAAAAATCATTAACCCAATTTGCTGTCCTGCAGGAATAATCTGATCATCGGGTTGCAATTCAAATGTCATTTCATAAAACTTCCCGGGTTTTAAGGGTTTACTTTCTGTCAACGATTGGTAATTTTGAAGATCTGCCCACCCACGGGTTATAATATTGTCGGTAATTTTTGCATTCCTCCGATTATTCCAGGGTAAAGAAACCATCCAAACCGAAAGATTAACAGCAGGTTTAGAACTCGATGCTTTAATTTTTATCACCGCTTTTCCTGAAATGTGTATATTCTCTTTTAATACCGGACTTACAAAAAGTAGCCGGTGGTTTGTATTTTCGGCCTGAGCCAATGTTTCTCCCGAAAACGAATAATTATCGATCAATGTTTCTTTCCCTTGTTTTTCTACCCGATTACTACTCAATCCACCTTTTTCAGGGGCACCGGCAGACAAATAAAGTTTTACGGGAAGTGCATCCGGGTTCGGATAATCTATGTAAGCAGTGGGTTCATTCCGGTCGTCGTTTTCGCGAACAATCCATGCTTTTGCATCTTTTTCAACACCATTTTCGACACCATGTAAATAGCGGGTAAACCAACGATTCATCATCGACATTGGAGGCGGTCCGCCATGTCCGTTTTGATGATAATATATTTGTGTTGGCAACCCTTTTTCTTCGGCTGCTTTGTAGATTCGAAAACTATGTTCGGGCATTACATTCCAGTCGTTAAAACCGTGCGACATGAGCAAAGCAGCATGCATCGGCTGCATATCGTTCAAATAATCGCGTCCAGCCCAAAACTCATTGTAATCGCCGCTTATCCTGTCCATTCCATTTTTCATTTCGGTATCGCGTACAACACTGTCGCTGTAAGCTCTTTTCGATTCTTCGCCACTGTGAATAAAATCATAAAGCACATCAATGTCTTCGCCTAAATATCCCCCAGGCGAACGAACCAATCCATTTGATCGATAATAATGATAATATGAGGTATTTGGTGCAATCGGGATAATTGCTTCCAATCCTTCAACTCCTGTGGTTGCAGCTGCCAGTGGAAGCGTTCCGTTATACGAAGTACCGGTCATTCCAACTTTCCCGGTCGACCAGTAGGCTTTTACTTCTTCGTTTCCTTCGCGTTCTGTAAAACCTAAGGCACGACCACACAACCAATCAATTACCGCTTTTGGAGCCAGCGATTCGTTATCGCCACCAACCGTTGGCGAACCATCAGAAAGGCCGGTTCCGGGCGACGAAGAATGAACAACAATATAACCACGCGGAAGCCACGTTTTTACATGCGATTTTGAAATGATCGGCCGAGTGCCAGTCCTTTTGATCCCCGCAGGATGAGTAAGTGGAGGTGGAGTGGCACCAATTTCATGATCGACTTTCCAAAAATAATCAGTTGAATTTCCGGCTGTTCCGGCAAAATACGGACTTGAAATATAGATCACCGGAAGTTTTAATCCTTCGGTTTCGGTTTGGCGCGGACGCGTAACATCGACATGCATACGATCTAACTTTCCATCACCGTCGGTATCAAACTCTGTTTCTACCCAAAGATCGTGTCGAATCCACATATCCGGATCTTCAAATTCTTTTACTATTTGTGCTTCGCCATCTTTAAAAATTGGTTTTGCCTTGTTGCTTTCCTGAGCAAAAATTGCAGTAATGGGCAGATTAAGTAAAAAAAGGCAAAAGATTAATAAGGTATGATTTTTCAAATTTTTCATCCATCTATTGGATTAAGGTTATTTATATCTTTCAATTTTATTACAAAACTAACGATTTCCGAAATAGCAGGATTTGCACCTGTCCAATATTTTGGGGGTTTAAATAAAATCAATTTCCATTCAGATAATCATAAATATACAAATAAGAAGAGGCTATGTGCCGTTAAATCTTGTTACTGTTAACTTTTTGTAAGGATTTATTGTGACTTACGTCACACTTAGAGTACTAAATACTTTTTTGTATTTTATTTGTAATTGATTAAAAGATTATTGTTATGAAAAATATACTTTGCCCGGTTTCGAGCGAACAAATTAACGAGAACGTTACACGAACCAATGCATTGATTGGAATTGTTTTACTGCTTTCGGGTTTTGCTCTAAACTCTGTTTTGCTTTTTGTTTTTCTGTTAGCCGATTTTTATGTCAGGGCATTTACGAATGCAAAATACAGCCCAATTAGTTTTTTGAGCCATCGGTTGGTTGATGCACTTAATCTGAACAAAAAACAGATTGACAAAGCTCCAAAAATTTTTGCTGCGCGCATCGGGTTTTTTATGACTTTACTTGTAACGGTTTTGTTTCTTTTCAACTTCCAAACAACGGCATTAATTGTTGGCGGGATTTTAATATTTTTTGCCATGCT
>JBNKOT010000313.1:0-6587 GCA_050294855.1 Draconibacterium sp.
GCTTACCAGCCGCGAAAAAGAAGTTTTAATTACTTTATCGACCGGAAAAATCAGTAAAGAGGTTGCTGATTCCCTCAACATTTCTGCTTACACCGTAGAACAGCACAAAAAAAACATTCGAAAAAAACTGGGACTTACCACACTTGGCGAGTTGGTTAATTTTGCCATGACCAGCACACTGCTCGAAATTTCGGAATAGAAAAAAACTTATTGTTTTTTAATTTCTGCCAATAAATTTTCGATCGCTACAATCAGTTCTGAATGACTTCCTGAGAAATGATTGACCATAATTGAAAAAGCCAGATATTTTCCTGAATCGGATTTTAAATAACCGGAATAGCAACGAACACGGGTCATCGAACCACTTTTGGCTTTTAAAGTATTTCCGGGAAAAATTTCGCTGCTGAATCTGGACAAAGTGCCATCTCCAGCCCTTGGAAGTGATTGTACAAACGATTCGTTTTGTGCCATTTCTGCTAATAATATCGTAAAAAATCGCGGAGAAACAGCATTAAAATGCGACAAACCACTTCCGTCTTCCATAAAAAAAGTTTCCGCCGAAATTCCCTTTTCTTCCCAAAATTCTTTGACGAGTTGAATACCTTCTTCTCGTTTCCCTACTCCACTTTTTTTAACTGCCAGTTGTTTTAAAAAATGCTCGGCAAACAAGTTCACACTTTCATAGTTCAACACCTTAACAATTGCTGAAAGTGTTGGCGACTCCTGAATAAATATCGTTTTAAATTCTTTTTGATCGACTTTTTCGAAGCCGATTTTACCCGAAATAAAAACTCCGTTTTTTGCCAGCACATTTAAAAATTCGTCGGCCAGAATTTGTTCGGGTTGATGAATCGCTGCTTTTATGGTAAACGCTTTTCGGTTTCGCGGAATGGTTCCGCGAATGGTTCTGGTTTTGTCGAGCGGACTTCCAAAAACATATGCATTGTCGCTGTTATTATCGGCCGAAACAACATCGTTTGTGATTGTCAATCCTTCAATTTTCGGATAAACTGCTTTGATTTCGCTTGCTTTTCCGGCTTTTTTAGGCGAACCAAAAGTGATACGAAACAAGTTGTCGTATACTGTAAAAGCATTGGCTCCGGCACCGTAATAATTGCCGATGTCTTCCCAAATCCATGTGGCAGGTACTTTTTCGGTATCGTAAACCGATGCATCTAAAATCAAATCGCCATTTATCTTTTCGATTCCGGCAGCTTTTATTTTTTGCGCCCAGTTTTCCAAAAACTGAAAATAATGATCCTGAAAGTATTCCGATCCTAAAGTTGGGTCGGCTCCACCAATTAGTACCAAATTACCATGTAGAGTGTTATTTTTTTCTATTTCTCCAATGTACCCGACTTTGGTTTCGAAACGATAATCGGCACCCAAAATTTCCAGTGCCGTTGCCGAAGTTACGAGTTTCATTGTCGAAGCCGGAATCAGTAATTTTTCGGCATTCAATTCGAATACTGTTTTTTCTGCATTTAAATCACGCACATCGATTCCTACCGAAGCATTTCTATATGCAGCCCGATTGATAAACTCCCCAACTACTTTCTCAAGCTGACTTTGGGCATGCGCATCGATCGAAAGAATCGAAATAATGAAGAGCAGAAAAAAACGTAAATTCATTTTTATTACTTTTGATTGCTAATTTAATAGTTTGTTAGAGTATTGAGTTGAATAATCTTTTTTTTCTCAGTACTAAAATCTATTAATCTCAATACTAAAAATTATGCTACGAACATTATTAATAGTTGGAACGGGAGGATTTATAGGAAGTGTGATGCGTTACCTGCTACAGGTTTTTGTTGAAAAAGATTTGACAAGCACCTTTCCGTGGGGAACTTTTATAGCCAATATTATAGGAAGTTTTATTATTGGGATTGTTTTTGCTCTCGCAGAAAAAGGAAATGTTTTAAGTGCCGAATGGCGCATGTTTCTGGCGGTTGGAATTTGCGGCGGTTTTACCACCTTTTCGTCGTTTGCCTACAACAACCTCACCATGCTAAAAGAACACTCTTTCGGACAACTTTTATGGAACGTCGGCGGCAGTTTATTTTTTGGAATTCTGGCCGTTTATCTCGGCATTATTCTGGTGAAGGCGATATTTTAAATCATCATAAAAAAATAAGCACAAAGTCGAACAAAGGAAAACCAATTTTTACGTTCAACAATTTTACCATTTTACAGTTTTACATTCCCATAACATTTTTGAAACCTAAACCCCGTTTTTTGTGTATGAATGTAAGTAATCAGCTTACGAATCAACTTCAAAAATCGATACCATGAACATCACAGAAAAAACCGGGATTCTAAAAATTTATATTGGCGATGCAGATAAAATTCAGGGTCGTCGTTTATCGGAAGAAATTGTTTTTGAGGCACGAAAAGCAGGAATTGCAGGAGCCACAGTTTTTAAAGGTGTGATGTCGTTTGGTGCCAGTCATTCGATTCACACGATGAAAATATTTGCGCTTTCGAGCGATATGCCGGTGGTAATCGAAATCATCGACAACATCGAAAAACTCGACGAATTCATAAAAAGAATTAACGAATTACTCGATCAAAGCAGAAAAGGAGGTTTGGTTACCTTCCAGGAAATCAGCGTAGTTCGTTATCAAAAAGGCGAAAAATACATTTGAGAGGGTTAACAGTTTTCAGTTGCAGTTGGCAGTCGTAATCGCAGTTGAATATGAAAATATATAATTTGTAACGTTCACATTTTATCAATTTGTTACTTTATCAATTTAACAATTTTACATTTGCGCACTTTAACCATTTAACCATTTTTAAGTTAACCCAATATCAATAAATTGAAAGCAATTATGCCAGCGTTATTTTGAAAAGGAACAATTCACTATCTTTGTACTGCTTTTGGCAAATCGGCAATAACTGCCTGATTTTCTGATATAAACAATTAGAAGTTAAACAAATAAAAACTACTCACAATGTTAATTAGCGATGTAAAAGCAAGAGAGATTTTAGATTCTCGTGGTAACCCAACTCTCGAAGTTGAAGTATTACTCGAAAGTGGTGCATTTGGCCGCGCAGCTGTTCCATCCGGAGCATCGACCGGCGAAAACGAAGCACTTGAATTACGCGATGGCGACAAAAGCCGTTACCTTGGAAAAGGTTGTTTAAAAGCCGTTCAAAACGTAAACGATGTAATTGCAAAAGAATTGATTGGTTGGGATGCAACTGACCAGGTAGGTATCGACAGCAAAATGCTGGAGATGGACGGAACAAAAACCAAATCGAATTTGGGTGCTAATGCCATGTTAGGTGTTTCTTTGGCCGTTGCAAAAGCTGCTGCTGAATATGCTGAACTTCCATTGTACCGTTATATTGGTGGCGCAAACGCTAAAACTTTACCTGTTCCGATGATGAACATCATCAACGGTGGATCGCACTCCGATGCAACCATTGCTTTCCAGGAATTTATGATTCGCCCAATTGGTGCTCCATCATTCCGCGAAGGTTTGAGAATGGGTGCTGAAGTTTTTCACGCATTGGCAAAAGTATTAAAAGGAAAAGGACTTTCTACAGCAGTTGGCGACGAAGGTGGTTTCGCTCCGATGTTGGGAGGAACGGAAGAGGCAATCGAGTCGATTCTAACTGCCATTACAAATGCCGGGTACAAACCAGGCCGCGCCGAAGACGGTGGCGATGTTTCTATCGCAATGGACTGTGCTGCATCTGAATTTTACAAAGACGGTGTATACGATTATAGCATTTTTGAGCCAAACGGAAAAAAACGTAATTCAGATGAACAAGCGGCTTATTTAGCCGAATTGATTTCGAAATATCCGATCGATTCTATCGAAGATGGAATGGATGAAGGCGACTGGGACGGATGGGTAAAATTAAATGCTACAATTGGCGACAAATGTCAGATTGTTGGCGACGACCTGTTTGTTACAAATGTTGAGTACCTGAAAAAAGGTATCGAACTAAATGCAGCCAATTCAATCCTGATTAAAGTGAACCAAATTGGTACCCTAACTGAAACATTAGATGCAATCGAAATGGCACACCGTGCTGGTTATACTTCAGTAACTTCTCACCGTTCGGGCGAGACTGAAGATTCAACAATTGCCGACATTGCAGTTGCAACCAACTCGGGTCAGATTAAAACAGGTTCTTTGAGCCGCTCAGATCGTATGGCAAAATACAACCAGTTACTTCGTATCGAAGAAGAATTGGGAGCCAGCGCAATTTATGGTTATAAAAAAGTTCTTAAGAAGTAATTCTTATTAAAACCTGAATATCTCAAAGCCGTCTTTCGAAAGAAAGGCGGTTTTTTTGTTTCAGATTATTCAAACAAATACTTTTTTGTTGAAACATTTTCTTTGTAAATAAAATCATAGGGTAATAAATCGCCAACTCTGAATTTGCTCATTAATCCAAACCAACCAACTGATTCAGGATCGTAATACCCGTTTTGAGAGATTTCAAAACAGTCTGCTCTTGGCACTAGGTGCGAATTTCGTAAATTCCCAAGATATAATATCCGAATGTTCTTGTCGTAACAAAGTTTTCTGACACCTGCTGAATCAATTAGAATTTCTCCGGGTGAAAGATAATTATCGAAAAAGTCGTAGAGTTGAAATTTGTTTCGATATTCGCGAATAACAACATTGTTAATTTCATTTTTCGACAATTTTACTGTGACACTGAGATCGCCAGGATGATTGTTTGATAAGCTGCGGGTATCATAACCACGGTAAGAATACATCGAAGTAATTACATCAATGTCGTAAATGGTGTCGTTGGCTGCCATATTATAATTGTACAAATAGCGCATAAAATGAAGAATTGATCCAAGATATGCCTGCTTTCGATTTTCTTCAATCTTCTTTTTTTGATTTTCGTTTTTAATTCTCATTTCCCGGAACGAACTGTATCCTTTAAACTTGATTCCAGAACTAGCTTTCTGAAAATATTCCAATAAATACAAAATCCGGTAGTTCAGCAACTTGTTTTCAATGATTATGGGTTTCGAAGAATGTGCATGAAGTATTTTTGAACTATCGTTATAATAGAGATAAATATCTGTTTCGTTGATAATCTTGCACGATTGTGCATTAAACGATTTACCCAAAAATTCTTCTTTAAAAACTCGCAGCATTCTGCTTCGTGACCAATTACTGGATTTCGATTTCACTCTTATTTCCCGAATATCAAAAATCTCCTTCTTTAAACGTACAATTGAATCTGATTTTAAATAATTAAACGGTAACACCCTGGTTTCGAAACCAACATAACTAACTATTAGTGGAATACCGAGATTTCCTTTTGTGTCGAATTCAAAATTTCCGGTTTGGTCGGAAGTCGTTCCAATTAAAGTACCCGCCAAAAATACATTTGCATATCGAATTGGTTTTCCTGTTTCAAATTCAATAACCTTCCCTTTACACATTTGTGCTTGCACCATGTAATGCGATAACAGAACAATTAAAATTGAGATTAGAAAGAGTTTCATTCGTTTTTTTAGTGAACATCAATTTACGCAATAAATACCCGAAAGTAAATATTGTAAAAACATTTTAAACTAGAAACAACGTTGAAATTTTTTGTTTTGATTCCTGTTTGCGGTTTAAATCCAAATTCTCTACTGATATTAAGTGCCGGGAACATATTTAAAATTTTCATACCAGCATAAATAATCATACTTTTAAGAATTGATGTAATTTCATGTACAATTGGGTACTAATCATACAATTAAAATTCTTTACGTATCACATTCAAATAAAAATAATATGCGAAAACTAGCTTTCACATTTTTAATGCTTGCGCTAACCATCAGTTCGTTTGCGCAAGGAACTAGATTGCTTCGTCAACCTTCGATTAGCGATAGTCATGTTGTATTTTCTTATGGTGGCGATTTATGGGTCACCAGTTTAAACGATCAACAAACGCTACGATTAACCAGCACCGGTGCGATCGAAAGCGATCCACATTTTTCGCCCGATGGAAAAACAATCGCTTTTACCTCGAATCGTTCGGGATCGAATGCAGTATACACAGTTCCTGTTGAAGGAGGAACACCAACGCGTTTAACCTGGCACCCGAGCGCAGCTGTTACACGTGGCTGGACTCCCGATGGAAAAAGAATCCTCTACACATCTACCCGCGAAACAGCACCAACAGGAACCGGCAGATTATGGACAGTTTCGAAAGATGGCGGACCATCGACTTTACTAACAAAACAATGGGGAGCCAGGGCTTCTTATTCTCCTGATGGGAAAGAGATTGTTATCGATCGGGTTTCGCGTTGGGACATCGAATGGCGCGATTACAGGGGTGGACAAAACACACCACTTATTATTTTAAATCTTGAAGATTTTTCGGAAGAATTATTGCCTAATGAAAAACAAACCGATACGCAACCTGTTTGGCTCGGCGATAAAATTTATTTTCTCTCCGACCGCGATTGGGTTACCAATATCTGGTCGTACACCCCTTCAACAAAACAACTCGAGCAGCTCACCACTTTTACAGGAGCCGATGTTAAATCGCTTTCAGGAAAAGGCGGGAAACTGGTTTTTGAACGCGAAGGTTTTTTAAACTTATTCGATCTTTCA
>JBNKOT010000314.1:0-12868 GCA_050294855.1 Draconibacterium sp.
ATCGGGTTGGTCATCGGTTTCGAAATTGGTTTCCCTTCTGTTAATTCCTCCAAAACCTGAACTAAATCGTTCACCGTAATTTTTGAAGGTTCACGCGGATTATCAACTGCACGCCCGGTATAAACCAGTTTTCTTTCCTGGTCGAAAACAAAAAAGTGTGGCGTTCTCAAAGCACCATAAGCCAAGGCAACTTCCTGTGTTTCGTCGTATAAATATTTCCATGGAAAATTAAATTCATTCATTCGGGCAACCATGTGTTCGAAATCGTCTTCCTGGTATGTATTTGGACTATTCGAATTTATGCCGACAAAATCGACACCTTTTAACGCAAAACGCTCTGCAATTTTCCGGGTCACTTCATCGCTGTTTACAACATACGGACAATGATTGCAGGTGAAAAATACCACCAGATATTTCGAATCTTTAAAACTATCCAACGAATATTTTTTGCCGTCGGTTGCCGGAAGATCAAAAGCAAGTGCCTTACTACCAATTTCTAATGTAAATGCCATGTTTTGTTTTGTTAAAAAAAATGGAATAAACTATTCACATTTCACGATTTTGAACTAAAAACTTCTGTACTTTTAACCATTTCAATCCTATTTTTGTTTCAAAAAAATAAAGAAAGATAAAAAGATGAGCCCGGAAGAAGCGAAAAATATAATCATTGCCCTGAGAAAGGAATTGGAAGAGCATAATTACAATTATTATGTACTTTCAAAACCCAAAATCAGCGATTTTGATTTCGACATGAAATTGAAAAAACTGGAAAAACTGGAAGCTGAATTTCCGGAATTTAACGATATAAACTCACCAACTCAGCGTGTGGGCAGCGACATCAGCAAAGATTTTGAACAGGTAGAACACAAATATTCGATGTTGTCTTTATCAAATGCTTATTCAGAAGAGGAAATTAAAGATTTCGACACGCGTGTAAAAAAGATCATCGAAACCGATTGTGAATATGTTTGCGAGCTTAAATTCGATGGTTCCTCGATTAGTTTAACTTACGAAAAAGGAGAATTAGTTCGGGCGGTAACTCGTGGCGACGGCGTAAAAGGCGACGACGTAACCACAAATGTTCGCACCATAAAATCGATTCCTCTAAAATTGCGTGGAAACGATTATCCCGAAAACTTCGAAATTCGTGGCGAAATTGTAATGCCTTTTCAGGTTTTTGATGCATTAAATGCTGAACTCGAAAAAGCTGGCGAACAATTGTTGGCCAATCCCAGAAATACAGCCGCAGGAACATTAAAAATGAAAAACTCGGCTGTAGTTGCTTCCCGCAAACTCGATGCTTATTTATATTATATGTTGGGCAAAGATTTGCCAATGAACGGGCATTACGAAAACCTGCAAAAAGCCAAAGAATGGGGTTTTAAAATTTCGGATGCGACAAAAGTCTGTAAAAATCTCGACGAAGTTTTTGCCTTTATAAAAAAATGGGATGTCGATCGTCATAAAATGCCGGTTGCCACCGATGGTGTTGTAATTAAAGTGAATTCTATCAATCTTCAGGAAAACCTGGGTTTTACGGCCAAATCGCCACGCTGGGCAATTGCCTATAAATTTAAAGCCGAAAATGTTTCTACCATTTTAAAATCGGTTTCGTACCAGGTTGGGCGAACAGGTGCAGTTACTCCGGTTGCAAATTTACAGCCGGTGCAAATTGCCGGAACAATGGTGAAACGAGCATCGTTGCACAATGCAGATATTATTCGTAATCTGGATTTGCACATCGACGACACTGTTTTTGTTGAAAAAGGCGGCGAGATTATTCCAAAAATTACGGGAGTAGACGCTGAAAAAAGACACCCGATGTTTCCGCCAGTTATTTTTATCGAAAACTGTCCCGAATGCCTAACTCCATTAATCAGACGCGAAGGAGAAGCTGCACATTACTGTCCGAACGAGGACGGTTGTCCACCACAAATCAAAGGTAAACTCGAGCATTTTGTAAGTCGAAAAGGAATGGATATCGACGGTATCGGACAAGAAACCATTGAATTGCTCTTCAACGAAAACCTCGTAAAGAATGTGCTAGATTTTTATTCATTAAAAAAAGATCAGCTGGAAAATCTTGAACGAATGGCCGAGAAATCGGCACAACGGATTTTAGATGGATTAGAAGCATCAAAAAAAGTACCGTTCGAACGCGTGTTGTTTGCACTTGGAATTCGTTTTGTTGGAGAAACCGTTGCAAAAACATTGGTGAAAAAATTACACACCATCGAAAATATTCAGGCTGCGACGGTAGAACAATTAACCGAAATTGATGAAATTGGCGACAGAATTGCAGAAAGCGTTGTAGAATGGTTTTCGAAACCCGATCATCAGGAATTGATTCAGAACTTGCAAAAAACAGGTTTACAATTTAAAATCAGCGAAGACCAGTTAGAAGGACAAACCGATAAATTGGCCGGATTAAATATCATTATTTCGGGCACTTTCGAAATCCATTCGCGTGATGAGCTCAAAACAATAATCGAAAAAAACGGCGGAAAGAATGTAGGTTCAATTTCGAAAAAAACAAGTTATATGTTGGCCGGAAATAACATTGGCCCGAGCAAACTCGAAAAAGCCAACAAATTGGGAATTCCAATTATTTCGGAAAACGACTTTTTAAAAATGCTGGATTGATAAAGCGATCCAAATTCAAATAATTACATTTGTAAAACAATGGGATTGAAACAAAAATGTGCAGCTTACAAATTTCGGAAACTTGCCGAAACGCAAAGTCATTCGCCGGTTCTGCCCCATCTCGATTCCGCAAAATTAATTGGTGTAATCTGGCATCCGACACAAAAAGAAGTCTATCAATATTTAAAAGAATACTTTAAAAGAGAGCAGGTAATTTTCAGGGGATTTTGTGTTTTCGACGAAGGTGTAAATCCGCGTACCGACACAAATACCTTAACAACAGCGGATTTAACCTGGCTTGGATTTCCAAAACCCGAAAAAATAGAAGACTTCACTTCGATAAAATTCGACATTTTATTAAACCTCGGATTAAAACAAAACCTGGTACTCGATACCATAATGTTACTTTCGAAAGCAAAGTTTAAAGTTGGCTGCTCTTTTAACGAAAACAATTTCTTTGATTTAAACATTAACATTGGCGAAAAGCAGGATGCAATGTATTTAGCCAAACAACAAATTTTCTATCTTGCACAGCTAAATAAAACAACAAAGCAATGAGTCAGCTTTTTACAGGAGCCGGAGTGGCCTTAATTACTCCATTTACAAATAACAACCAGGTAGATTACAAAGCACTTGAAACGGTTATCGAAAATCAGGTGAACGGAGGAATGGATTACCTGGTTGCCTTGGGCACAACAGCAGAAACATCGACCTTAAACGGCGATGAAAAATCGCATGTTGTTGAACTCGTAAAAGAAAAAGCCGACGGATTACCTGTTGTTGTTGGAATGGGTGGAAACGATACAAGTACCATCATTAAACAAATCGATACCTTTAATTTCAGCGGAATCAGTGGCATATTGGTGGTTACTCCTTATTACAATAAACCTTCGCAGGAGGGAATGTTTCACCATTACAAAGCCATTGCAAAAGCAAGTCCGGTTCCGCTTATTTTATACAACGTTCCTTCGAGAACAGGCGTAAATCTCGAATTCGACACAGTGGTTCGTCTGGCCGAAGCATCGGATAAAATAGTTGCTGTTAAAGAGGCGTCGGGAGTAATGTCGCAAATTACCAAAATCGGGAAATATACCCCCGATAATTTTACAGTAATTTCGGGAGACGATTTGTTGGCCCTGCCAACAGTATCGATCGGAGCAAAAGGATTGATCTCGGTTTTAGGAAATGCCATGCCGAAACACATCAGTCAACTTATGAAACTGGCTACCAGTGGCAATTACGTTGAAGCACGCAAATTGCATTTCGACATGATTGATTTGTGCCAATTACTTTTTAAAGAAGGAAATCCCGGAGGAATCAAAGCTTTGATGAATTACCAGGGAACCATTCAGAACAATTTACGTTCTCCGCTTCATAAAATTTCAGACACACTTACGAACGAAATAATAGCCGCTTATTTAAAATTGAAATAAGATTCGATTCAACTTTTAACAACTATCCTCTTAACAATTCTGCAAATAATTATAAATTTGAGAAATTAATTTTTGAAGAAGATAGCAGTTTGAAAAAATTACTTTTTATATCGTTTTTGTTTTTTGTAATCGGAACCTTTGCACAACAAGGTTTGCAAATGGAATTTACAGAATTGGATTCTTCGCAATTGGTGGCTCAGCGCCAAATGGAATATTACCAGCTGGTTTCCGGAAATTCAGCATTATTTATAGGCGATCTTGAATTGCCTGAAGTCAATTTCCAGGAAGAATACATGAGTCGTTATGCTTTAAATCTCGATTTTGCTGCAATCAACAATTACAATTTAAGCGGATTTTCTGCCGGATCGATGTATTCGTTTTATACACCTTACTACAGAAATGCCACAGTTTTAAGTGCTGCTTCTTATAAACTGGGCGACAAATTTACCTTGGGCGGATTTAGTTATAGATCAAATTCGATACATTCAACGCCACTGCCAAACCAGGGAATGAATAATTTCGATGCTTATGGTTCCACACTTTTTATGGAATACAAGGTATCTAAAAATTTCAGAATAGAAACCAGGGTGAATGTGCAACAAGGCGGTAATCACCCGGGTTTTTAATATTGACAATTGTATTTTTCAAACGTAAAGACAAGGCATCCGTCAGTTGCCGGACAAGTTGCCTGGTCTCTACAATAACTTTAAACATTGAACATTGAACCTTAAACTCTAATCTTCCAAAATGCTCACCGTATACAAAGCTTCTGCAGGATCTGGAAAAACATTTCAACTGGTTGTTGAATACCTTAAATTACTGATTGAAAACTCCAACAATTACAAACATATTTTGGCGGTAACTTTTACCAACAAAGCCACCAACGAAATGAAAAGCCGGATTCTTGAACAGTTGCATTTACTGGCCAGCAACCAGGAATCCGCCTATCTTGAAATACTACAAAACAATCACTATTCGGAAAAAGAAATCCGCGACAAAGCAAAAAGGATACTGAAAAATATTTTGCACGATTACAATCGTTTTTCGATTAATACCATCGATTCGTTTACACAACGAATAATAAAATCGTTTAACCGCGAACTGGGGATTTCGCCCAATTTTACGGTTGAACTCGACAGCGATATGATTTTGGCAGAAGCGACAGACCGATTGCTGGCAAAAATCGACAAGGACAAAAAGCTGCTAAAATGGTTAAACGAGTTTAGCAAAGAAAAAATTGAGGAAAATAAAAGTCAACGGATCGATGCCGACATTCAGGATTTGGGCACCGAACTTTTTAAAGAAAATTTTCAGCTTTTTTTTCCTGACGACCATGAATCAGTGTACCAACGCGAGAATCTCGAAAACTTTGGAAAAGAACTCAAAAAGCTTAAAAATCAATTTGAAAAAGAGTTAAAGAACAAAGGAAATGAAGCGGTTTTACTCATGGAAAAATATGAGCTTTCTGCTGCTGATTTTTCAGGTGGAAAAGCCAGAAGCATTGGAGTATTTTTTGAAAAACTATCGAATGGTGTTCTACCAAATATCACAAAAACAGTAAACGAAACTGCTGAAAATCCTGAAAAATGGTATACCAAAGCCAATAAACGAAAAAACGAAATCCATGCAGTTGTAGAAAGCGAACTTCGACCAAAACTGATGGAGATACTTTCTTATTGGGAAAACAATTCACCACAGTATTATACCGCGTTGGCCGTTCTAAAAAGGTTGCGAATGCTCGGCGTTTTAGCCGATTTAAAAGAAGAAATAAAACTGCTGCTTCACGAAAAAAGCGTACTTCAACTTTCGGACTCGAACCTGCTTTTAAGCAAAATTATCGACCACTCCGACTCGCCCTTTATCTATGAAAAAACCGGCAGTTATTTCAAATTTTTTATGCTCGACGAATTTCAGGACACTTCTACCCTACAATGGAAAAACTTTAAACCACTGGTAGAAAATTCGCTGGCCGAAGGAAATAAAAACCTCATTGTCGGTGATGTAAAACAATCGATTTACCGTTGGCGAAACAGCGACTGGAAAATTTTGTCGGAAGGAATAAATAAAGATTTTGCACCGGCACAATTGCAGCAAAAAAGTTTGGAAAAAAACTGGCGAAGCGATAAAAACATCATCGACTTTAACAATGCGATTTTTGGTGGTTTAAAAGCATCTTTCGAAGATCGCCTGTTTGCAGAAATCGATTCAGAAGAAAAAGAGTACACCAAAAAATTCGATACTATTTACGACTCTTTTATTCAGGAAATCGGTAAACCAAAAGAAACAGCCGAAGGACTGGCAAAGATTCTGTTTATACCCGAAGAAGATTTTGAACAAAACGCCACTGAAAAACTGGTGGAACAGGTCAAACAAATTCAGGACAAGGGAATAAAAGCATCAGAAATTGCCATCTTAATTCGTACAAACAAAGAGGGGACTCCCATCATTAACGAGTTTTTACGTGCATCCGATTTGCCCGAAAACAGAAATTACAACCTTTCTGTGCTTTCCAACGAATCGTTATTTTTGTACGCATCAAAAGCTGTTTTGTTTGTGATGAATTGTATCGAATTGCTTATCGATCCGGAAAACAAAATAACTAAAACCGCCTTTTTAAACCTCTGGGAAGAGTGGTTAAAACCGGAGTTAAAAACGGCCGGAAAATTGCTCATCATCAAAAACAATCAAGCTCAAATCGATTTTTCGAGCGGTGAAATCGATGAGCTGGACGAGAATTTTCTTCAACAATTTGAAAAAGAACTCGAATCGTATTTACTAAAAGTAAAAGAGAAAATTCTGCTGACATCGCTCGATGAAACGATTACACAAATTTGTTCCTTATTCAGTTTGTTTGAATTAAAAAACGAATTGCCTTTTTTGCAAACTCTCATCGACAAAGCCGGCGAATTAAAAACTTCGCTTTCGAACGACCTTTCGAACCTGGTTTTCTGGTGGAACGAAAAAGGTTATAAAACTTCGGTGAATGTAAACGAAGAAGTGGATTCGATCCGCTTGCTAACGGTACATAAATCGAAAGGACTGGAGTACAAAGCAGTGCTTCTCCCCTATTTAAACTGGAAAACAAGCTGGAGTGGACAAAATGCTCCAACCCTTTGGTGCATCCCCAGGCATGAGCCGTTCAACCAGTTTCCTCTGTTACCGGTTAAAGCAGATACACAAATGGGAAATTCGTATTTCGGCGCAATCTACAAAGACGAAAAACTAAATTCTTTTGTCGATACTTTTAACCTAATTTATGTGGCTTTTACACGCGCAAAATCGGTGCTGATCGCCATTTGTCCACTCCCCAAGCGAAACAGCAAAACACCGGGAAAATCGCTTCAACATCTCCTCGATAGTTCGCTCGATTATTTGAGCAGCAAAGAACCATTTCAGAACTGTTGGAACGAAGACAAAACCAGTTTCGAATTTGGTTCGATACCTCAGTTCTCCGAAGAAAAAAAGAAAAGTAATTCAATAATTATCGAAAAATACCAGTTTAACGATTTTAGCGAAAAGTTAAAACTCCGATTGTCGGGCGATGATTTTTTAGTGGCTGGAGAAAAAAACAGTTCAGTAAAAAATACAGGAAAAATCATTCACGATATTCTCGCTGAAATCTCTACTGAAACCGACATCAAAAAAGCCGTTTTAAATGCCGTAAACAACAGTTTGATAAGCGAAACAGAAGGAAAAGAAATTTCAGAAAAATTGTTCGACAGCATCGAAAAACTCAACATTAAAAACTGGTTTAACGGAAGTTTCAAAATACTCAACGAACGAAGTTTATTAACCGGCGACCGCATACTAAGACCCGACCGGATTATGACATCGGACCATGAGGCAATTGTGGTGGATTATAAAACCGGAGAAAAAAAATCGGAAAGTTATAACCGACAGGTGCTGCGATATGCAAAAACATTAAAAGAAACCGGGCAGAAAAAAGTGAGCGGTTATTTGTGGTATATCAACCAAAACGAAGTCGAAAAAATTTGCGAATTGTAAAGTTTAACGCACATTTACTCCACTTCAAATTTATAATCTCAATACTATTCTTATTTTTGCACAAAATTGAAAAACTATGATTCAGAGAATACAAACGATATTTATTTTGGTGGCCGGATTGTTGGTTGCAGCTCTATTTGTTCTTCCTTTCTCCCACATTTCAGCCGACGAATTGATTTTCATTTTTAATGCAAAAGGTATCTCGTCAGGCGAAGAGTTGATTTTTAATGGTTTGCCCATTATGATTTTTATCGGAATAATAACAGTACTTCATTTTGTGATTATTTTTCTCTACAAAAAACGTATCCGTCAAATTCGGTTTTTATCGTTCACCATTATCCTTTTATTGGGTCTTTTCGGAATGTTTTTTTATTACACCTATGCCGGATTTAATGACCCCAAAGTAGCTTTTAAAGTTTCGGTAACCTTTCCGATATTGGCAATAATTTTGGATTATCTGGCGATTCGTGCCATTGGAAAAGACGAAGCATTAATTCGTAGTATGGACAGAATCCGATAATTTTTAAATTCCGTCGAATATGAAAGCAATGGTTTTTGCGGCTGGACTCGGAACCCGATTGTTGGGAGAAACATCCGACAAACCAAAAGCTTTAGTCGAAATCGGCGGAAAAACATTGTTACAACGTTCTATCGAAAAACTAAAAAAAGAAGGTATTTCGGAGATTGTGGTCAACGTTCATCACTTTTCAGAATTAGTAAAAAATTACATTTCTTCACACGATTTTGGCATTCCAGTTCATATTTCGGATGAAAGTAAAAAATTGCTCGACACCGGCGGCGGATTAAAAAAAGCCGCTCATTTTTTTAACGACAACTCTTCTGTGCTAATTTACAATGTTGATATTTTAAGTAACATCGATCTGCGGCAGTTAATAAAACTGCATTCAGAATCGGGAGCACTGGCAACACTGGTAGTGCGGAACCGAGAAACACAACGTTACTTTAAATTTGATAACAAAAAAAGACTGGTGGGCTGGATCAATAAAAAAACAGGTGAAACAAAAGTTTCAATTCCTGACAATTTTAAAGATGCGCGCGAAATGGCATTTAGCGGAATCCACATTGTACAACCCGAGATTTTTAAATTAATGCCGGAAACATATCGTTTTTCGATTGTGGATGTTTATCTCGAATGTGCAAAATCACACAACATTCAAGGATTTTTTGATGATTCGGAATTGTGGATGGATGTTGGAAAACCGGAACAATTGACAGAAGCAAGAAAATTATTTAACATTTCAGATTAATTTGTAGTACTGTTTTTTCTTACTACAAAATAATAAATCAAAAATTCGATTGCACCAATCAACATTAACGTGTCGCCGGCGAGTTCAATTCCTTCTTCGGTAGCCGCTTTTGCAAGCCGGTAACTTTCGTCGTGATACATTAAACGCCAGAACTTTGAACGCCCCATTAAACGACTAAAAATATAAGTAATCAGGAAACCCGAACTTATCCAAGCCGAGGCAGGCAAACTAAAAAACTGAACGGTAGCTGCTTTTATTTTTTTGAAATCGCGAATTATAAGCCAAATCAGAACAGCAAACGCAATCAGCGATGGATAAACCCAGCTAATCGCCAAAAAATTAAACTCACGGAAAAAGGAAATAAGAAAAAAAAGTGCTGCGATGTTTGCAAGCGGCTGGATCTCTTTCCATTTAAAACTGATAAAAAGAAAAACGCCAAAAAGAATGAATAAAATTATCTCCTGCGCCACTTCGGTAAAAGTAGCTTCGCTAAAATAACTCTCCCCAAGCGGATGTGCGGCATCGTAAAAAATACCGTTTGCAATTCCGAACATCAGCAAAGCATAAACTACAATTCGAAGGGCAATAAAAAGCGGAGAATAAATTTTCATTTTTTAAATTTAAAACGCACTAAAAATAATTAAAATTCCGATCGATTACTATTTCCAGAGCGAGAGTATTTGGTAAAATTTGTTTCCACCAGCAGCTTGCTTCTCTTCGATGCCGGTGCTAACTGGGTGTCAGACTTTCCCTGGTCTGGATTTATCGGAGTTAAAACTTCAACTCCAAAAAAGAATTTACAACTATGAAATTGAAGAATATCAGAAAACAATAAATCTTCCCACAAAAAAGGCCGGAATTAAAACTAACTCCGGCCTTTCTGTCATTCTGAAAATATTTTATTCTGCAGGTGCCAAAGCAACCCCGATATAATTATCGAAATCGAAATAGTCCTGAAATGCTTTTTTAGTCGATTTTACGGTTAGGTTTTTCACCAAGGTTTCGTAGCCACCAAACTCCGAGAAATCGCCATCTTTCAAATAATAAGTGTTGGTTAAAATGCTGAGCCAGAAACGGTTTTCGCGAACCTGTGTCTCGCGCTCGCGTAACATTTTTTCCTGTGCTTTGGCCAGTTCTTCTTTGCTCGGACCTTTTTTCGCGAAGGTTTCAATAATCTCAAAAACACTCTTTTTCAATTCATCGAGTTTGTCGGGCGATAAACCGTAAGCAATAGAAATGGTATATTCTTCGGTCGGAAATTTAGACGTGGAAGGATTAGCATTAATCGAATAAACGCCACTTTTATCTTCGCGAATCACTTCTAGTAATCTTGTCGACAATATTCTTCCAACGGCATCTAGCTGCACTCTGTTTTGCGAATTGTAATCGAAATCGCCATGAAACACGATGTACTGAATACTTTTTTCTTCCTGTCCTTTATGAACAACTTTGTTGATGACTCCTTTGGGGGAATTGATTTTTAGATCGACCCAGTTTTCAAGATTCGATGTTGAAGGAATTCCACCAATGTATTTCTCTACCAAAGGTTTAAAAGTTTCAACATCGATATTTCCAACAAAAAAGAATTTAAAATCGGCGGCATTTTTAAAACGTTCTTTCCCGATGGCTTTCATACGGTTAAAGTCTGCTTCACTTAAAAGTTCTTTTGTCATTGGTCGCGAACGCTCGTTATAGTTGGCCAATGTAACCTTTAAAGTGTCGCGGAAAGCGGCTTCGGGAGATGTTGATTTATTTTCCAATATTGTTGAATATTGTGTCATCAGCGACTGGTAGCTTACATCATCGAAACGAGGTTCGGTAAAATACAGATAAACCATTTGCAAAAGTGTTTCCACATCTTTTACCGACGAACTTCCGTTAAAACCTTCGCGCAACTGATTGATGTAGGGAGAAACGCCAAACACTTTATCGGATAACATTTTATCGAGTGTAATTTTATTAAAATCGGCAATTCCACTCATCGAAATTAAATCGGGTGTTAGCTCTGCCGAAATTTCATCTTTAATTCCGTACAATGAATTTCCACCCAAACTCCAGGCATTAAAAAGTATTTCATCGTCTTTAAAATCTGTCGTTTTCAGTACCACTTTTGCACCGTTTTCGAGTGTCCATTCAATGGCCTCAACTTTATCCAAGGCTTTTTCTTCAACAACTTTACTTCCAAAAGGCTCGTCTTCGATAAGCGGAACATTGGCCACTGCATCTTCATAAGCTTCTATTTCGGTAGTTTTTACTTCTTCGAGAAGTGCAAGTATTTCTTGTTCTGTTGGAACCTTCGTTTGTTCATTTTCGGGTGCGGTGATAATAACCACGCGGTTTTCGTCGGTTACCCACTTTTTTGCCAGAACATTAATTTCTTCAACTTTAATTCCCGGCAAAAATTCCTTGTAATAGGCATACTCATTTTCCATTCCCGGAAAAGTTTCTTCGGTAATCAGGAAATTACGTTTGTATTCGTTGGCATAATTAATCGACTTTTGATTTTCGCGTTCGTTGTATGCTTTTTCCATTCCGTTCATCACCGCCGTTTTCTGACGTTCCAATTCAGTTTCAGTAAAGCCATATTTTTTCACGCGCTCGTTCTCGAGTAATACTTCGGCTAAACCACTTTCAATTTTATCGCCCTGGGTAACTGCAACCGACATGTACGCACTTTTCGGCCCAAACAAAACGGAATATGCCGATTGCCCCATTAAAAAAGGAGGTTCTGCCTGTTGCGTTTTTTCAGCCAAACGATTATTAATCATACCTGTGTATAATCTCTCTTTTATATTATTGCGATAATCATTTAGAATTTTTGACTTTTCCAGAGGGTGTTTATAATAAACATATGCAATCGGATATTGTGCTTCGGGATCGGTATTAATGCTTACCAATGTTTCTTTGTGATCCGGAATATCGAAATATTTTTTCTCGCGAGGATTTTTAGCTTTTGGAATTTTCGAGAACTTTTCTTTAATGGTTTTTACCATTTCTTCCTGATCAAAATCACCCACAACAATTACGGCCTGCAAATCGGGTCTGTACCAATCTTTTCTGTATCTACGTAATGCTTCTGGTGGACAATTTTCAACAATATCTATCAAACCAATTGGTAAACGTTCGCCATATTTCGACTCGTGTAAAAAAACAGGCAACCATTTTTTTTGCATGCGGTCGTTTGCGCCACGTCCCATTCTTTCTTCTTCCAGAATAATGCCACGTTCATTGTTAATTTCTTCGTCAGAATCGTCGATCTGGCTCGACCAATCGTACAATACCTGCAATCCTTTTTCCAGAAACTCAGGTTCATCAAGCGGAACTTTTAACATATAAACTGTTTCGTCGAAACTGGTGTAGGCATTTATTTCAGGTCCAAACTCCATTCCAATCGATTCAAAATAACTTATCAATTCGTGCTTTGGAAAATTTTTGGTTCCGTTAAAAGCCATGTGTTCTGCAAAATGTGCCAAACCACGTTGATCGTCATCTTCGTCGACCGAACCGGTTTTAACCACA
>JBNKOT010000315.1:0-2094 GCA_050294855.1 Draconibacterium sp.
AATTCACCATTAATTCCACCAATCCATAAATCACCTTGGCTGTCTTTTGCAATATCCATAATAAAATTGCTAATGGAAGAAAATTCAGTGTTATCGTTGGAATAATGTGCGATTTCCCTTCCGGTTTTACCATCGAGCACATAAAAGCCTGATGAATAACTTCCGGCCCAGATTCTTCCTTGTTCATCTTCACAAAGGGTAAGAAAAACCTGCGCATGTTCAAGTTTGTTCGAATAGAGGTTTTTCCATTTATTGGATTTTACATCCCAACAACTTATGCCGTTGTCTGTCGCAAACCAGAATTTACCGTCCCGGTCTTCGATAATGCTATTTACGTTGTTATTCGCCAACGAATTTGCATCATTTGCACGATGAACAATGTGATTTACATGCGGTACCGACAGTTCGTAAAACGAAACCCCTCCGCTGAAGGTACAAACCCAAACCCGTTTGCCACGTTCGTATAAAATATCATAAACACCGTTCCCGGGCAATGAATTTGGGTCGTCGGCGATTTCCTTATAAACATTTAAAAGTTGATGGTTAAACTTGTTCAATTCCCAAATTCCTTGTCCATCGACACCAATTAAAATCGTTGAGTCGGAATTTTCTTCAATGTCAAGAATAGGTTGTTTCGGAAAAGATGCAGGTAATATGTGAGATAAACTTGCAGAACTAAAATCGAAAGAGAACAATCCATTCGAAATGGTTCCAATCCAAAGCTTATTTTCATTTTTATCAGGTAGTAGTGCAGAAACTAAAAATGGATTTGTGTTTTTGTTTTTGAAAATCAATTCACTTTTCAGAGAATTTATATCCAATGTGGAAATGCCTTCGCGTTTGGCTATGATTAACTTATTTTTATCCAACCATGTTATCAGGTATTTATCTGTCGAATTTTTATCAATCAGCGAAAGTTCATCCTTATTATATTTATACAATCCTGAATTTAAAGCAATCCAAAAATCACCTGATTGGTCAATTAACAACGAATAAAAGTCAAAATGTTTATCGGTTATTATATTCTGTAAATTGACGATCAGGTCAAAGTGGTCGTACACAGGGTTATATGAAAAAATCTGACCATTATTGGTGTATGCAATTAATTTCGAATGCCCGTAAACTAAATTTACAGTGATTGCGCCTGAGGATTCAAAAGGAAGCTGATATATGCGGTAGTCGTCATCGGTCAATCGAAGAATGCCTGTTTTTGATGAAGCCCAGATAAATCCATTGTCGTCTTTACAAATCGAATTTGTCAACCTTGTAGAGATTCCAAACAAAGAGTTGATACTATGAAATTTTACCGGTAATGCTTCTGATGTTAGTGCAATACTTATGAAAAAGGCCGACGTTAGCCAGAATTTCAGGAAATTTGATTTGTACCTGTCGATTCTCTTCCAATAATACTTTCGATAAGTTATAGAATGCAAATGAAGCATTATCTTTATTTTTGGTTAAACACTTCTAAATTAACACAACTATTTTAATTGATTGTATTTAACATACAGAAAACTTGCAAAAATGAGCATTGTACAATATGAATGCAGTTTTTTTCAAATGAAAGGAAAACGTTTCGTTGAACGATTGGGAGCAAGATAAAAATGCAACAAGCTATTTTAAGGCTTGCTGCATTTTGATTTGGTGCCCAGGACGGGACTCGAACCTGCACGGGAAAAAACTCCCACAAGGCCCTCAACCTTGCATGTCTACCAATTTCATCACCTGGGCAATTTGTATGTTAAAAAACGTGTGTGCAAAACTATAAAAATTCTGAAAATAGAAAGGCCTTTCTTCAAAAAATTAGCGTTCGTATTCTTCTTCGAGTTTTACTTTAATTATTTTTCCGTCTTTTACCGTAAAATAATATCGTTCGGTTTTCTTTACCATGGGAGAAATCATCGGGTCGAGCGTAAGTTTTCCCTGGCTGATTTCGGTGCTTTTTAATTCTTCCGTTTTTTCGTAAACGTAAACTTTTTCGTCGCTTTGTTCAAAAACAGCTTTTGGTTTTCCAAATTCTTCTTCTACAACCGACAAGGACTTTCCGATGTACGATTTCTGAAGCTGTTTCTGAATGCCACACGAAAAGGCAAA
>JBNKOT010000316.1:0-4082 GCA_050294855.1 Draconibacterium sp.
TTTGCTTTTGTATTTCTTACAAACATTTTATCTCTAACGTGATAAGACAAATCCAAAAGAATTTTAACTCTCATTCATTTCTTGCTCTATCAATTTATATGTGCAGCAATCTGAATCAGAAAAGATGAAAAAAAAAGGCTACTCAACAGTAGCCTTAATAAACCTAAACCAAACCAAATTCCCGGCTGGAATCGCCGGAGTGTAGTATTTAATGTCTTTAATTTTCTAATTTCTTACCACCGATCCTAAACCTTCGATGCTTTTGGTAACTTTCGGATCGCCTTCATATTTAACTTTTCCAACGCCTTCAATTTTTGCATATAACGTTTCGGTAGCGTAAACAACTCCGGTTCCAACTCCTTCAATTTTTATCGAAACATCTTTTGTTTTTAAACGTTCAGCATCCAAGTGTCCGGCACCCGAAATTTTAACATCCAACGATTTTGCGACACCGTCCAATTCAAAAAGCACTCCTCCTTCACCCAGAATATCAACATACCTGGCTTTCATATCGAGTTCTATTTTGGCACCACCTGCAACATACATTTCAAAATCGTTTAAATCCATGTAACCTTTTGTTTTCAATTTTACTCCACCTTCAATTTTTAATTTATCGAGCTTCTTAAAGGTGATGTACAAAACAATACGGCTGAAATCGAAATGATCGGGTTCTAGATCAATTTTCAATTCGTTTCCCCAGGTTCGTACCTGCAAATAATCAAAAACATCGTCGTCTGAGGCTTTTACAACCACCTTATTTTCGTCGCCTTGTGTGAGGTAAACTTTATAACCACCTTCGAGATATATTTCGGAAAAATCATCAATACGATACGTTTTAGAATCCCAGTCCTCTTCCTGAAAAGGTGCTGCACTTAACGTAGTTGTAATAATGGTGAATAAAAAAAGAGTAGCTAAAAGTTTCATGGCTATTGTTTTATGGTTTCAAATATAATACGGAAAAGTGCGTGGTTTATTTTTATTTCGATAAACCGACGTAAATTATAGACGAATGATGTAAAACCAATAACGAAGCAAGACGGACGAGAAGATGAATTTATTTTAAACGACGAAGAAAAAGCAGCCCGTATAAAACGAGCAAATAAAACACGACCGGAATTGCGTAATCCATCACGATTAAACCTTTCATTTCCAGGAGCACTTTAAGTACATAAATTAGCGAAATAACAAGCAAAATGAACAACAAGTTCACCAATTGAACCTGCACTTTTTTCATTATCTTAAAGGCTGAAATAATCCAGACTACACCGAGTATAAACAAAATCATTCCTTTAACAAATTCACCATTAAAAATCCCTAAACTCCCCAAAAATGCAGGTACGGCACCAATAAAAAGGAGTACTCTTGCCAAACTTTTTCGTGTTCTGTTTTTTACCTGCTCGCGCACAATTTTCGGAAACCACGAAAAAACCACTTTCTCATCCTGAAATTCCTCAGAAAACAAATCCTGTTCGGAGTGAATTAATTGTCGTTTGATGGCCTCTTGAATTGCCAGATCGGCCGCTTCTTTCTGATACTGACTGCGTTTCTTTAAAATTGCAATTATTTGTTCGTCGCTAGATTCAGGAATACTTGAACGAAAGTCGGATTTATTTGTTTCTCCTCTTGATATATCAGTCATTTTGAAATAATTTTACGTTATCAAAGATAAAGCAGATAATATTAAATAAAACGATATGTACAATTTTGAATACAAAAATCCGGTGAAAATAATTTTCGGAAAAAATACAATTCCGAAAGTAGCCGGTGAAATTCCGAAAAATGCCAAAGTATTATTGACTTATGGTGGCGGCAGCATCAAAAAAACCGGTGTTTACGAGGTGGTAAAAGATGCATTAAAAAATGTAGATTTATTAGAATTTGGAGGAATAGAAGCAAATCCACATTACGAAACCTGTATGAAAGCAGTAGAAATTGTAAAAAACGAAAAAATTGATTTTTTACTTTCTGTTGGCGGCGGTTCGGTTCTCGACGCCACCAAATTTATTGCTGCGGCAGCCTTGTACACAAAAGGAGATCCTTGGGATATTTTAGCAAAAAGCAATACGGTAATGGTGAAAGAAGCACTGCCAATCGGCGCTGTTTTAACTTTGCCTGCCACAGGATCTGAAATGAATGGCAATTCGGTGATTACCAGAGTTTCTACGCAGGAAAAAATGGCCTTTGGGTCGCCGGAAGTAATGCCGCAATTTTCGATCCTCGATCCGGAATGTGTGTTTACACTACCCGACAAACAAGTGGCCAACGGCATTGTCGATGCTTTTATTCATGTAATGGAGCAATACTTAACGTTTAATGTCAACTCTCCTATTCAGGATCGTTTCGCCGAAAGTATTTTAACTACTTTAATTGAAGAAGGACCAAAAGTTTTGAAGAACAGAAAAGATTACGATGCAGCAGCAAATTTTATGTGGAGTGCAACCGTTGCACTAAACGGACTGATTGGATCCGGTGTTCCTCAGGATTGGGCAACACACATGATCGGTCACGAATTAACAGCATTTCATGGCATTGACCACGGACGAACACTTGCTATTGTTTTACCGGGAATGATGCGAATTAAAAGCGAAAACAAAAAGGATAAAATTCTTCAGTACGGCGAACGAATCTGGGGTGTTACCAGCGGAACTGACGACGAAAAAATTGAAGCTAGCATTGCAAAAACTGTGGCATTTTTCGAATCGTTGGGTGTGCCAACAACTTTACCCGAATACAAAGTTCCGGTAGAAACCATTCAAAAAATTACCAAACGATTTGAAAAACGTGGTTTTAAACTTGGCGAAAAAGCCGATATCGATTTTAAGGAAGTGGAAGCAATTTTAAACGACAGGTTATAATATTTTACTTACCGAAAATTGGGAATCTCGACGATACAAATTATATAAAAACCCGTTTATACCTATTGGTGTAAACGGTTTTTTATATAATCTTTAACAAGATTATTGTATGCTTCTATTATATTTTGTACAACCTCGTTTTTTGGATCGAAAGAAATACCGTTAATGTTTTGAATCGGAAGAATATTAGGAGAAGTGCCGGTGATAAATGCAGCATCGAATTCCGACAATTCAACAAAATCGACATTCTGCTCAAGCACCTGAATTCCAATGCTCTTGGCACACGAAATTGCTTTCTGACGGGTAATTCCAAGCAAAACTTCGTTGGCCGGCGGAGTAATCAGTTTATTTTCTTTCACAAAAAAAACATTACTTCTGCTTCCTTCTGTAATTCTATCAGTATGATCGATCAGCAGCACTTCGTAAAACTCGTTTTCTTCAATCAATTTATCGGCTTGCTGGCGTACCCAGGTTTGAAAAACCTTTGCGTTTGGATTTTCTCTTTCTGCCTTTAAAATTCCACATTTTACACCGGTCAGGTAATGGTAGACTTTTGGATAATTGTGTGTAATAAAAAATGCTTTCAAATTTGTTTTACACGACAACAGCACATTGCCTTCGCTTACCTGATTTTCTTCGATGAGCCTATTTAAAAAAAGCTCAATTTGTTTTTTGGAATACAGAATTTCTTTTCCGGCGATTTGTGCCGAATGATAAAACCGGACAAGATGTTCATTTAAAAAAAGTGGAATTCGGTTCACCACACGAACCACTTCGTAAATTCCACCTTCATTTTCTGAAATTACAAAATCGGAAACCGGCTTGATTTGATCGTTGTAAATAAACCATCGATGAACAGGGAAAAGTGCCATAAAATAGTTTTACAACAAATTTATCAATTGTTTTTAATCAGGAAACTTAGTTTCCGTAAAAAACGAAATTCAGCAAAACGAGCTGCTAATTTTACATTAACCAACACCGCCCGAATATTGTAAAGCCTCTAAAACTGAGTTCTTATAACTCCGTCCGATTGGCAACTCTTTTCCGGGTACTTCGATACTGTGTGTGGTAAATGCTTCGATTTTCGCCAAAGAAACAATGTAGGATTTATGAATACGCATAAAATTCATTTCGGGTAGCTTTTCCTGTAAATTGGTCATACTGATTTTTGTAATTATCTTTTTATTTTCAGTATAAATTTGCACGTATTCGCTCAATCCTTCTACA
>JBNKOT010000317.1:0-2532 GCA_050294855.1 Draconibacterium sp.
TTTATACGATATAAAAAAGGCCAACATTACGCCACTAAGTTTTCAAACCCGAGAAAATACCATTTATAAAGCATTCGACATCAACCAGATTATCGGTGATAATAAAGGTAATTTATGGATTGGAACCGAAGGCGATGGTCTTTTTCATTACAATGTTTTTCAAAAAAAATTCAGTACCATTAAACTGGATTTAAAAGAATTTCCATCCATCAACAACATCAGCACTTTTCAGTTTTTAAAAGGAAAGGATTCTGCACTTTGGTTGGGCAGTAAATACGGAATGGTTAACTATTCCTTTATTACCAAAGAATTCAAATTCTACGACTCGAAAGAAAAACCATTAATTTATGCACTGATAAACGACCAGAACAATACGATTTGGGCGGGTGGTTTTACATCCGGATTGTTAAAATACGATCCAAATTCTGATCGCTTTATCGAAATTGCCGGCAACAAAAGTAGCTTGCCCGATAAAGATGTAGTTGAAATTATTCCCGTCGACAAAACAACGCTTTGGATTTGTACCTGGGCAGGCGGCATCCATAAATTTAATATTGCTGATGAAACTTTTGAAGAACTTTTAATAAACAGAGAACGAATAAACCGGGTGAGAATATCGCTGAAAGATTCGCAAGGCAATATTTGGCTGGGAACCGACCAGGGTGCTTATTGCATCGAACCAAACGGTGAAATTACAAGATACCACGCAAAAGACGGTTCGGAACAAAAACTAAGTGGCGACAGGATTTTTAGCATCAAAGAAGATCAACTTGGAAATATTTGGGTGGGAACAAATGTTGGGCTTACAAAATTAGACAAACGACACCACACCACTACACTTTTTTACGAACAAAAAGGATTACCCAACGATTTTATTTATTCCATATTAATCGATAAAAACAATAATATTTGGGTGAGTACCAATTACGGAATTTCGGTATTAAACCAACAAACCAATACATTCAGCAATTATACTACCAACGACGGACTACAAAACATCGAGTTTAACGGGAAAGCCGGTTATCAGGACAAATATGGTAATTTCTATTTTGGCGGAATTTCGGGGATCAATATTTTTAAACCCGAAGAAATCAGCGAAAACAAACACCTTCCGAAAATTTACATCGAGTCGGTGGAATTGTTTAACGAGCCAATAAAACAAAACGAACTTTACAAAAATTCGCTCCGGTTTAAAAGCCACGAAAATGTACTGACATTCAATTTTGCAGCCTTAAATTTTGTTAATCCCGAGAAATGCGATTATCAGTACCAAATGGTAGGATTTGATAAAAACTGGCGCCCCGTTACAAAAAACAGAAGTACAACTTACACCAACCTCAATCCCGGCAATTATATTTTTAAAGTTAGAGCCAGCAACGACGCCGGTGTTTGGAATCCTGAAATAAAAACCCTGGTCATAGAAATTGTGCCGCCCTGGTATTTTACCTGGTGGTTTCAATCGGGCTTTGTTTTCGTTTTCTTACTGAGCGGAATTCTTTTTTATCTCTATAAAACCCGAAAACTGGAAAAAGATAAATTAAAATTAGAAGAGCTGATTGCACAACGTACACAGGATGTAAAAGATAAAAACAATGCCTTAAAAATTTCGTTCAGCGAGGCAGAAACACAACGCGACAACATCCGGTTTTTAATGCAGGAACACCGGCATCGGGTAAAAAACAACCTGCAAATTATTTCAAGTTTACTCAACATTCAGGCTTCGGCACTAAAAAATAAAGAAGCCGCCGAAGCGCTAAAAATGGCAAGAACCCGAATTACAGCCATCGCACAAATCGAGAATAAAATGTCGAACGACACCGAAGAAATTCAGATCGATCGTTTTATCAAAGACCTATGTAATACCATTATTAAAACCTTATCGGACGACGACAACCTGAAATACACAGTTATTTATGATCTTCAGGAAGCCAAAATAAAAAATATAAATTCTACATTAATTGGATTAATCGTAAACGAATTGCTGACAAACGCAACTAAATATGCCTTCAATCGGTACGACGAAAAAAACCGGCTGAACATTTCGTGCAAAATTCAGAATAAAATTTTGATGCTGACAATTAAAGACAATGGAAAAGGATATTCCAAAGAAAAAGTCAGTCAGAAAAATTCGCTGGGAATCGAACTTGTAAAAGATATGGTGGAACAGTTAAATGGCACGATTCAAATCTCGACAGAAAAAGGAACAATAAATGAAATTAATATACCGATAGAATATACGATAAATTAATAAATACTTCAATGCTAAAAATTTTACTAATCGAAGACGAGTTTATTATTGCCAAAGACATTCAGATCTTATTAAAGAATAATAATTATGCAGAAGTGGATCTGGCAAAAAATTACGATGCTGCACTAAAATTGTACAGTCTGAATATTTACGACCTAATTATTTCTGACATTAATTTGAACGACAAAAAAGATGGCATTCAAACGATTACGGAGTTGAGTAAAATGCGCAAAGTTCCAGTTGTATATTTAACGGCATATTCTGATTCTGCTATTGTCGACCGG
>JBNKOT010000318.1:0-6556 GCA_050294855.1 Draconibacterium sp.
GAAAACCCATTAAAGCGCCGAGTGCCAAAAAGCCATAACTAGCAGTAATAATGGCAACATGAACAATTAACCAGTACGATTTTAATACCGGAACCAGGTTAGTGATTTCCGGATTCATCCAGCTCATTCCGGCCACAAATAAAACAAGTGCGGCAAGAACGGTTGTGGCAGCCAGTGTAATCGGCGATCTTTTCATAAAAATCAATCCCGACAATAAGGTTGCCCATCCCACATAACTCATCGCTTCGTAACCATTACTCCATGGAGCATGTTCGGCAATGTACCAGCGCATGGCCAAGCCTGCAGTATGCGCAATGAACAAAACGATAATTATTCCTGTAAAAATTCTGATCGTAAGTTTTAATCCTTTTTTGGCAGTAAAGATTTTAACAAAGTGGATGATCAGTAATAACATTCCGGCCAACATATAAAATTTAGCCAATTTATTAAAGATGTTCCATTTGTTGTACAGAACTTCCATTTTTACTTTGCTATCGGACGGGATTACCTTTGAACCATATTTGTGCTGAAAAGCTTTAATTTGCGATAAATAGGCACTTGCCGCCTGTTTGTTACCGTCGTACAATGCCGAATAGTAATTGGGTAAAACTTCATCGATAAATTTGGCATCTTCTCCGCTAACAAATTTTGCTGCTTCGCGTCGGGTTACCCATTTGTGGTTGTTATCTCCCGGAACAGGGAAGATTTTAAGAAAATCGCCATTAAAAACCTGCATCAGAATATTGATCCGTTCATCAACATTCATAATTTCTTTATCAAGTTTATTTCGTTGAACGGGTTTTTTCTGGTACGATTCGTTTACCAGATTATGAAGCAGATAACCACCTTGTGCACTTGTTTTTACAATGTCGCTGTAAGAAGCAAATTTACTGTTTAAGTGTAATGTTTTTTGAAGATCGGAATGTGCGACTTTAATAATTGGAATGGTATACCATTTCGACGCATTCGACGACATATCCAGAATAACATGCGATGGCGACATTCCTTCGAAATTGTTTTTCTTTGTAAGTTTTCGAACGATTTTAGAAGAGAGCGAATTAATCGGTTTTATTCTTCCCTGATTGTCTTGCACAAGCAATTCGCTAAATTCCTCTATCTGTGAATCGTCTACGTTCAGCGGTTTCCAGTTGACCTGAGCATTTGCCAGTAACGAAAAACCTGAAAATGCCAGAATTAATAAAATACTTTTTACTGTCGATCTTTTTAATTTCAATTTCGCAAGTTTACTGAGTGTAACTTTAAAATGGCTGTTTCGGTTTAGCAAAGTAAGTACCATACCTAAAACCATTAAAAGATAGCCGAGGTAAGTAACCGATGTTCCTGTCGAATCGCTGTTCACCGAAAGGATGGTTCCTTTTTCGTCGGTGGTATACGATGATTGGAAAAACCGATAACCACGGTATTTTAAAATGTTATTCATAAAAATACGGAAAGGCATTTCGATGTTTTGCGAAGGGTCGATAACAGTTACTTCGCTGGCAAACGACGATGGACTCATCGATCCCGGATATCTTTCCAATTGGAAATCGCGCAAATGAATAGAAAAGGGCAGGGGGATGATACGTGAACCGTAGGCTATTTTTAAGCGCACTCCATTTTTTTCGAAAATGCTTGGTGTTCCAACATAACCTCTGTTTCCTTTTATTATTATTTCTTTCTGATAATCGTCGATGGTAACATTAACAAGAATTGCATCGCTCATTTGAGCCTGTGTGCTGTTTTCTCGTGTTAACACGATATTTCCTTTATTTACAGCCTTTTCGATCATAAAATTCTGGGCTCCGATGGTATACATCTGGTTTGGAAATACACGATTTTTGCTATTTGGATTTAATTTTGTAATCGAATTTCCGGAGTTGTTCTGAATAATTGTATCGGTGGCAATTACGTTAATTTCGCCTGCTTCAACTGAAAAGCTTAAACCCGAGGCAGGTGCATGTTCTCCAAATGAATATGTAAAATTACCTACATCTTTTTGCAGCCCGTCGGAAAGAATAAAATCGTTTCTGCCGGTTTGTAGTCCCGATGTAATAATACTGAGGGCCGGGCTTCCAGACGGATCTTCAATAATTGCTTCCTTAACATGGTTGTAGTAGTCAACCAAATCAATATCAACCGAATGGCCATCAATGTCGAACGACTTGGAATATCTATTGCCGGTATTAGGCGAAAACTGCACCTGCTGATCGAAATTCAACTTGTTGGTTCCGCTTTCGGCATCCACCAGCACATAAGTAGCTTCTGAAGTTATTTCATTTTTTGTTTCCCCTTCCATCAACATCAATGTTCCTTCGAAACCAAAATAGCGTGTAATTCCGGCTCCTGCCAATATTACTATAAAAGCAATATGGAACAATACAATACTCCATTTCTTTTTGGTAACGAGTTTGTATTTAAACATACTTCCCACAAGGTTAACCACTAGCAATAAATATAAAATCTCCATCCATCGCGAATTGTAGATCAGAATTTTTGCTGTAATGGCACCATAATCGTTCTCGATAAATGTTGCATAGGCGATTGCAATTGCAAAAATCACAATTAGGATACCTGTGAATAACATCGAGAATAAAAATGAACTAAATTTCTTCATAATGTTCTGTTATATCGGATTAAAAAAAGAATACTGTTTTCAATGTGCTGTGCTACAGCTGTAATGATAACAATTCTTCTAAAAAAAATCCTTTGTTTTTTTTAGAAACAAAGGATTTTAACTCTTAAAAATAAACTTTCAATTATTTACGAGTTGGATCGGCATGCGATATTTTTGCTACATATTCTTCAAAGTTAAAGCCTTTATAATTCGGGCTTTCTTCGTTGTGGCAAGTTTTACATACTTTTTCGTCAGGAATGATCAAACCTTTTGCCAACGATAATTCTTGTTTTTTCATGATTGTAGCCGATTTGTATGCACTACCCGGTCCGTGACAAGATTCGCAAGAAACACCTTCTTCAGGTTTAAGCGAAGCAATTAGACTTTTATCAACAGCAGCGGCGGTTGAGTGGCATTTCAAGCACTTTGGATTAGTGGCATCGTCACCTTTTAAACTTTCCATGGCTTTGGCATGTGGTCCGGCAGCCCATTTGTTGTACTGCTCACCTTTGGCGGCTTTGTTGTGGCACATTTTACATTTGGTTGCACCAATGTATTTAAAGTCTTGTGCGAAAGCTACAGAACTAAAAAGAACTGTAATTCCCAATAAAAAAACTAACTTTTTTAAATTCATAATTTTGAGCATTTTGTTAATATTTGATTATGTAGTTGATTGCAAATTAATTTAAGATATTTAAAATTTATCGATTGTTAAAGTAAGTGTAAAAGTGCATTTTTTTTTTTAATAATTAAAGTATATCAGTTAATTTAGAGATTATCTAAAGTACTTCTTTTCCGAGTGACAACCACTGTTACAAGTTCCTCCATTTTCCGTGCCAAGATATTTTAAAGGCATTTCCCAATTTCCAAATTTTATTTTCGAATTCAATAAATGTTCTCCTTTTGAACCATGCACATTATGGCAAAGATTGCAATTTCTGGCTTTTTCTCCACTGGTGTGTACATAATGAAGGTTCCTGTCACCATCCCTGAATTTTGTAACGGAATTGTCTTTTTCGTTAAGCATTAGTCCGTTGTCATGACACGTGAAACAGAGTTCAAAATTTTCAACAATTCCTTTGGTATAATTTCCGACAGGGAATGCAGCATTAGCAAGAGAAGGATTGTTTGAACTATGTGGTTTATGACAACTTATACAACCTCCAATTTCAATAGCTTCATGAATAATATTGCCATTTTTTAACATTTCCGCAATATTATCGAGTGTACCTGAATTGGTTTGAATCGTTTTGTTATGACAACTTAAACACAATTCTTTTTCGCTGTTAATTAGGATATTATCGTTTGCCGAAGCATGTGGAAGATGACAGCTTGAGCATTCTATTTCATTTTTATCAACTTTATGAATTTGTTTCGAGTTTTCAATTTCGGTTTTTAACTTTCCATGACAGTTAAAACATAAATCGTTTGATTTTTCTTTTAATAATTTCTCGTTAACAGAAGCATGGGAGTTATGACATTGAGTACAATTATTATTAAAGGGAGAATGAACAAAGGATAATTTTGACTCCTCCTTAATTGTTTCATGGCAATCCAAACATAGTTCATGAGGTTCTTTATTTAAATAGTATTGAATGTCGGATTCATGGGGATTATGGCAAATCTGACAATTTCCGTCGAAAACCGGCAGGTGGTTTGATTTTTTATTTTGATTATCAAGGTTATGACATTGCGAACAAATAGCAGGCTGGGTATTTAACAGTAATGATTTATTGCCTGAACCATGTGGAGAATGGCATATTAAACACTCACCTTCGGCTGCCGGTGAATGTATATTCTTTTTCGAAAATTCTTCATGACACATGAAACAGAGATCTTGAGCTTTTTCGATTAAAATAAAGGTTTTTACCCCCTTTTGGGGATGTTCATCAATTTGTGCTTGATGACAATTGTCGCATGCGTCTATCGCAGGTTCGTGAATAAATGGCTGGAGCACCAGTTCTTTATGACATTCTAGACAAGTTTTTGAATCCAAATTGGTTTGCGCATTTATAATTTCTGTAAATAATAATAGAAATACAAAAATTGCAATTGTCTTTTTTTTCATAGTTTCCATTTTAAAATTTTCTGGATAATTTTATATACGCGCTGCCGAAATTCAAGATTTCATTTAAATAATTTCGGTTATATATTTCATATCCTAAAGTTGTATGAAATTTTCTGTAAATGGTTTTATATTCAGCATGACCGGTCAATAAATCGAGGTCGATACCAACTCCACGCTGATTCCGGTAGGTAAGGTTCACACCTATATTTGAATTTTTTGTTATCCGGTAACTAATGTTTCCGGCTATATCGGAAAAAAGCCGGGTGAGTTCTTCTTGAATCATGTAATAGTACTGTAAATTTCCATTAGCTGAAAAGAATAGCTTTTCTTTAATGTTTCCCTGGGCATTGAAGAATAATCGAAACATATCGAAAGGCGTTATTGTACTATGGTAACCATCATATTCAATCCCGCTTTTTAGAAATCCAAAATCGACTTCACCACCGGCTACGTATTGTTTACTGTAATTAAGAGTCAGGTAGTCGCTGTATATCACGTTATAATAATTCTGAAAATTAAGTTCTGTATAGAAGTGCAACAATCCTCTTAAAATGTATAAACTTCCTCTTAACCTGTTTGACAGTGCATCGTAGTGATAAGAACCGGATTGAATTGTAAGGTAATCGATAAATACGATAATGTCGTTATCGATCTGTCCTCCTGGAATACGTTGAATTTCAATAAAATCGCCCTGCTGCTTAAGAATGTAATCAAAATCTTTATGGTAAATTGTTGTTCCGGTACGATCTTTTACAACTACCGAATTAATATCGATATTAGGATTAGACAAAAGAGTTATTTTTTCGTCGGATAATAATTGTTGTTCATTTATTATTGGAACTTCGGTAGGTACACTGATCGTTTTATTGTTCATATAAAACAATTGATAATTCAGATTAAGATTACCTTTTTTAATTAGTTTATTGTATTTAAAATTAAGATTAATTGAGTTTCTTAATTCCTTATAGTAGGTGTTTATGGCATTAGAATATTCGTATCTCAGGTTAGTCTCAAGACTCTCGAACAGTTTATGATTTAATGTATTCGAAAATTTATTTAAACTGGTTTCCTGGTCGGTCCAGTTCATATTGTAATAATTATAAGTTGAGTAGAGTGTCAATCTGGAAAGCAACTGGATTGTCAGATTCTCGTCGGCATTAAAAATGTTAAAATTGTTACTTCCTTTTTGGTTGTCGTTATAAATGTTGGAAAACAAGTGATGTTTTTTCATTTTGTCGAAAAATACCTGGTTAAATATTCGGATATTGTTTATTCGGTTTTCCAGTTCGTATGAATTATATTCCTTTCTTTTATAATAGCTATTAGTATATGTAATTTCCGAACGATCGTTTTTCCCAAATGATTTTTTTAGGTTCGCAATCAAATTACTTTGTTGGTTTTGATAATTAAAATCAGTTCCAATTTCTTTTTGATAAAAATTCAAGTTGTCGTAATTCAGAGATATAGGAGTTTTTTTTGATTTTAAATTAATACCAGCTCCCCAACGTCGACTTTCTGATTTCAAATTTGCCAGGTTTTCTCTGTTACTGTAACTTTCATTATAATTGAATAAACCGGATAATGAAATTTTACTATTTGAAAAATGTGTTGAATTGATTCTTAATCCTTTTAATGTGCGTATTTCTGATTGGTCTGGAGTTACTATATAATCGGTTTTGTCAGACTGAGGACTGTATTCTCCTCCAATATCAAGTGTCATAAAGTTAGGATGCCAAATGTAATTTTTAGTATTTAGTAAAATACCACCGTGGAAAAAAGTACTTTTTTGCTGTTCGGAAAAATCTTTAAGTTCTTTTGATTCCTGGCGGTACTGCCCTAAAAACTTCAATTCGCCACTTACATCAGTTAATTTC
>JBNKOT010000319.1:0-12927 GCA_050294855.1 Draconibacterium sp.
ATACCCCAGGAAAAAGTGAATTTCGTTGGGTTGAATCAGACCGGCGTCAATTTGCGCTTTTAAAGCATCGAAATCGCCACCCCAAAATAAATCACCTAAAACATTGATGCTTCCCGGCAATTTATCGCCCAATTTATGAATGTAATAAATGGAATCTGTGGCAACCGGACCGCCCAAAAAAACTTTTGCTTCAAATTCAGGAAAATCGGGGAAAATTTCCTGAATTTCAAAATCAATCTCTTTGTTCAGAATAAATCCCACCGATCCTTTATCGCTGTGTGCTACCAAAAAAACCACCGAGCGGCTAAAATAATTACCGGGCAAAAATGGCTCAGCAATCAGTATTCGTCCCTTTCGCGGAGGAATATCATTCGATTTTATTCTGAATATTTCAAGATCATCTTTCATTCTAAAAGCAAGTTAAGAAAATTAAACTATCCTTCAAATAGTTACAATCGGGGAAAAATAAAGTTCAATGAAATTGTTAAGCTAGTTTTTTTCTTCCACAACAATAAATACATCTTCGTCGGGTTTCGACATATAATATTGTTCGCGGGCAAACTTCTCAAGGTTTTCTTTTCCCGATTTTAAATCCTGTAACTTCTGGCGGTCAGATTTAATGCGTTCTTTATAATAAACTTTTTGCTCCTGAAGTTCCTGTAATTGTCGTTTATTTTTTTGATGAGCAAGAATGCTGTTTTCGTCAAAAAACAAAATCCAGGCTAAAAACAAAACTATGGTTACCAAAAATTTGTAACTCAATACTTTTAATATGCTGTCTTTTATATTTTTCTTTTCTATGCTCATAATTACCTAACAAAAGTAAATTAAAAAAAGGTAAAAAAAAGGGAGCCAAATAAATCAGCTCCCTTTTTATAAACAATTTATCGTTTAAACTATTCTTCGTCGGGTTGGAAATTTGGATACGTATAATTTACAGGAGGTACAAATGTTTCTTTAATTGTACGAATCGAAGTCCAACGCAAAAAGTTGAAAATCGAACCTGCTTTATCGTCGGTACCCGAACCGCGAGCTCCGCCAAAAGGTTGCTGCCCCACAACGGCTCCGGTTGGTTTATCGTTGATGTAGAAGTTACCCGCTGCATTTTCCAGGCGTTTTGTAATTTTTTCGATGTTGTAACGATTCTGAGATAAAACTGCGCCGGTTAAGGCGTAAATCGAAGTTTTGTCTAGGATATCGAGTGTTTCGTCCAGTTTTTCGTCTTCGTAAACATAAACGGTAATAATCGGTCCAAACAACTCTTCAACCATGGTTATGTAATCTGTTTTTTTGGCTTGAATTATTGTTGGCTCGATAAAATATCCTTCCGATTTATCGCAGTTTCCACCAATAATTACATCGGCATCTTTATCTTCTTTTGCACGATCGATAAAACCTTTTAATTTATCGAAAGTGGTTTCATCGATTACTGCATTTACAAAATTGGTAAAATCTTCGGGTGGCCCCATTTTAACAGTTGCCATTTCGCGTTCTAAAATTGCTTTTGTTTTCGCCCATATGCTTTTTGGAATGTAAGCACGCGAAGCTGCCGAGCATTTTTGTCCCTGGTATTCGAAAGCACCGCGTAACATGGCAATTGCCAGCGTTTGCGGATCGACAGTATTGTCAGCAAAAATAAAATCTTTACCACCGGTTTCTCCAACAATTCGTGGATACGATTTGTATTTGTAGATGTTATCGCCAATGGTTTTCCAAATGCTTTGAAATACTCCGGTTGAACCGGTAAAATGAATTCCTGTAAAATCTTTGTGAGTTAAAACCACATCGGCAACAACTGGTCCCGAAGCAAAAACAAGATTAATAACACCATCGGGTAAACCGGCTTCTTTAAAAATATCCATGATTACTCCGGCTGAATAAACGGCTGTTTTCGAAGGTTTCCAAACCACAACATTGCCCATTAAAGCTGGTGCTGCCGGCAAGTTTCCTGCAATCGAAGTAAAGTTAAATGGCGTTAATGCAAAAACAAATCCTTCTAACGGACGGTATTCGTTGTAGTTCCACATTCCTTTTGCCGATTCGGGTTGGATTTTATAAATATCGGTCATCACCTGAACACCAAAACGGAAAAAATCTGCCATTTCGCATGCTGCATCAATCTCTGCCTGAAAAGCATTTTTTGATTGCCCCAACATGGTGGCTGCATTAATTTTTGCACGGTAGGGACCGGCAATCAGATCGGCTGCTTTCAGAAAAATAGAAGCACGGTGTTGCCACGCTAAATTGGCCCACTCTTCTTTGGCAGCCAAAGCTGCATCGATCGCCATTTCAACATGACTTGAATCGCCTTGACTGTAGTGTCCTAAAGTGTGTTTAATTTCGTGAGGAGGAAACATACGTACTTTCCGGTCGGTATACACATCTTTCCCACCAATTACCATGGGCAGGTCGACTTCTTTCGAACGAAATTCTTCGAGCGTTGCTTTTAATTCCATTCTTTCAGGAGATCCCGGGGCATAACTCAAAATGGGCTCGTTTTTTGCCACCGGAACATTGTAAAATCCTTTTGTCATAATTTAATTATTTTAGTTTCTAATTTTTTCTTTCGCAAAACTAAATAATCCGTGCGTTCAAAATCATAACAAATATCAGTGACTGAAAAATTTAGATTCTCGTAAACACCTCATTTTCAGCAACAAGTTTTAAACAGAAAATAAAACACAACAAATATCAGTTTTTCTTGTTCGAATTGCTGAAAAATTAGATTGGATTTTTTGTAGAATAAGTTCTATCTTTTCCGCGAATTAATATCTTTACGGTGTTGTTCAAATATATATTTAAAATATTATCTGTAAAATACTGGGCCGATTTTTCGCTGGATGAAAAGAAGCGGCTTTCGCAATTGTTCTTAATTTGGGCAATTCTAGGATTTTTGTCTGTAATCCTTTTCATTATTAATCGAATCTTTTTTGCTGCTGAGAGTTGCATTTTGTGCGATATTTCGATGCTTCTGATTATTTCGATTGGAATTCTGTTTGCTTTAAGTGGCAAAATTAGTTATTCGGTGACCTCAATTTTTACCGTTCCAATTTTTGTTTATGCCTATTTCATTTCCGATTTCAACTCGCATTCTCCGCTTTCCGACACTCTCTACATTTCAGGTGCGTGGTTATTTGCCGGATTATTCTTTTTACTCTTTTTTTCGGAGTCGGGTGCGAAACTTAAACTTTATTATGCCATTTCCATTCTAACGTTGGGATTTCAGCTTTTTAAAGACGATCAGTTAAATTCGGCGTTTTCGATCGATAAATTACCCGAAAACCCACTGCTCATATTTTCTGCCTTTTTTGTTGCTACCTATCTTTTACGAAAAAAACACCTTGCCATTTCGTCCGATTTAATCGAAAAACTTAAAATCACCAACCAGGGCATTTCAAAAGTGTTACAGGATTCCTTGCATTCGATCGCACAATTAAAAGCAGAACGCGACGAAGAAGGTAATATCATTCAGCTAACTGTCGACCGTGTAAATAATGCGTTTGAATCGAATTTTAAAATCAACTTTTATGAAGTGCAGGATCAGAAAGCCGATTATATCTTTGATCTGATTTTTAATAACCAGTTTAACTTAAACGAACTGATTCTTTTTAAACGAAAAAGAACAAAAGAATTTTATACAAGCAAACTCGACCGCTGGTTTAAAGTTCACATGCTGATTCCTGAATACAATAAGTTTGTTTTGATTTTTGAGGACATCACAAAAATAAAAACAAAATTACAGGAACTCCAGGAAAGCAAACAGAAATACAAAGTATTGCTCGAGGCTATTCCCGACATCTTTTTTGTGATCGACAAAGATGGTACTTACGAAGATTTTGTGGTAAAAGAAAGTCATCTGTTTAAAATTGAAGATGCCAATATTATTGGCAGTACCATTTACGATGTGGGATTTCCGGGAAATATGGCCAGCAAAATTTATGGTTGTATTCAGGCTTCGTTAGCCAATAATTCGATTGAAAGTATCGAGTATTCGTTGAACACACCAAACGGTACGTTCTTGTACGAAATGCGTTTAACAAAATTAAGTGCGCAATCGGTTATTGCCATATCGCGCGACATTACCAAACGGAAAACGGCAGAATTCAACCTAGAGAAAGCACTGGTAAAAGCCGAAGAATCGGATCGTTTAAAGTCGGCATTCCTGGCGAATCTTTCGCACGAAATTCGTACACCAATGAATGTAATCACCAACTTCTCGCGCATGTTGGGCGAAGGAGATTTGGAATACGAAGACCGGATGGAAATAACAGAAGCGATTTCGCAAAACGGAACACAGCTATTAAACATGATCGACAACACCATTCATTTGTCGAAAATTGAAACGCAGGCCATTGAAGTAAACATGCAGTTTTCAAGTATTAATTCGGTGCTACGCGATATTTACAACCGTTTTATGATTTTAATTCCCGATTCGAAAAACATAAAATTAAAACTGAAAGTTAGTGTTCCAAATAAAGATTTTGGTTTTGTTACCGACAAATATTTATTGAGTGAAACACTTGCAATTTTGGTCGACAATGCGGTTAAATATACCTTGCAGGGCACGATTACCATCGATTACGAAATGATTAAAAACGAGCATGTTAAATTTATTGTTTCTGATACCGGAATTGGAATTCCGAAAGATGAATACGAACATGTTTTTAACCGTTTTTACCGTCTTGAAAATAAAATCAACGAATCGACTTCCGGTTCGGGGTTAGGCCTTAATATTGCCAAACATTACGTTGAAATGTTGGGTGGTGAGCTCGAATTTGAATCGACTCCTGATGTTGGAACTACTTTTACTTTTACGCTCCCGTTTAAAGATGGCAAAGGCTTTTTGATGTTGGTGAGCTAGAAATTATGCAACACAAGACAAGCCATTCAGGAAACCGTTTTAAAATTTTATTTAAAAAATTCTTATTCATAAAAACAAAGGTTTTTCTACACCTGCCAATTTGTATTGGATTTCTGATATTTTTTTCTTGTGCCAAACTACCAATTTATGAAAGTAATAAATACGTAGAGTCGGAAAAAGAGAACTTGTTAAATCCGTTAACAAGCAACTACGATAAAAAAACGACAATCCAAATTGAAGTAGCAAATAACGATACAAATTTATACATACGGGCTACTTTCCATGATCAGCATAGTTATAAAACGATAATGCGAAACGGATTAACCGTTTTTTTTGATCCTACAGGAAAAAAGAACAAGCGATATCAATTAAAAATTCAAAGAGGAAATACTCAAGTTACTGAATATGAGTTATTATCTCGCCAAAAGGAAAACGAATCGAATAGGCAACAACAAAACATAATTACTGGTATTGATATCACCTATAATAAAGTTACATGGGACAAAAATGGTAAACCATACGTGTTTTATCGAAATCTGGAGAAAAAGCCAATTCGTGTTGATCTGGAGTCAAATCCACAAAACAAACTATTTCTTGAGATCGAAATTCCGTCAAAATTAATTCCGTTCAAGGAAGGACAAAGTAAGTTTTCTTTAGGAATTGAATCGGGCGCAATAGAATCAGGAAATATGAACAGACAGAGGCCAAGTGCGAGAATGAGTGGTGCAGGTGAACCTGGTGCCCGACGTGGTTCGGGTGGCGGAGGAGGCCGTGGAAGATCGGGAGGGGGAATGAACAACGGAGGTTCTCGCCCCGCCGGGAATTCGGGAGCAATGCAACCAATTAAAAGTTGGATTCTGGTTGATTTGAAAAATTAATAAAAGAAGTATCCATTATCGAAAGTAGTATGTTCTTATTATTTCAACATTGATTATTGGTTATTGAAGATTTGTCACTCGTTTTTAAAGGAGTAAATCATATTCGTTAAAATGTCATCCTTGCAAAGAATCACTATTTAAAATTGGTTGGATTTACAATATTGGTTCGGTTATCCAACGAATTTAATATCCGGTAACCCACCAAACGATCGTACAATCCGGCAACCGGTTTATAATAGACAAAAATCTGGTAATCGTTTTCGGTTTGCCAAAAACTGCCTTCAATGTTTTTATGATCGGCAACCATCGATCCCTGTGGAACATAAACATACTGATAATTATAATAGCCTTGTTTTAAAAGCAAGGTGAGTTCGTATCGGCTCGTTTCAAAATTCCAGGTCATTTCGTTGCTTTTATTGGCATTCCAGCCGGTGAGTGCACCAAAAACATTTACGGTGCCGCCAATTAAAATCGATTCCAGAGGCAAACTAAAATGTGTGAAAATGTAATCGCATTCGGTATCAAAATCCCGAATCTCGGGATCTAGACTTTCAACCACATATTTCCCGTTCATTTCTTTGTATTGAAAATAGTTTTTATTGGCACGCACCTGGTCGGTTAATAATGTTTTATGATAATATGGCCGATGAAAATCGGTCGACTGTACGTTTTCTCCGGGAACACGATTAGTACGAATATCAAAATAACGAAACTCGTTTCCAGCCTCAAAAAGATTTTCTCGATTGTAATCGTACACCAGCGCTTTGTCTCGAATAAAAAGAGGTTTCAAATCTTTAATTGCATTGTCCCAGCGGTTGTTCTGCATAATTACAACTTTAACTTCCTGTCGTGGATTATTCACCTCAATTGAATTGTGATATACGGTAAAATCCACCTCCTGATTTTCTCCTTTAAAGGCATCTAACGTGGCTCTTCGAACGGTTCCTTCTATTGCGGTACTGTTTTCGTAAATATAAAAACGCTGCGTAATTACCACCTTCTCCTTGTCGTTGTCTTCGTAAACCACCAAAACATAATTGCCCGAAATTTTAAACTGCATGTTTTCGTTGGGTATCCGAAGCTGGTAATTTACATATTCGAAAGTGGTATTAAACGACATTTTGTAATCGTCAAGCGGATTATCGACAAAACCATCAATATAATCTTCCCTGATCAGAAAACTTTCGTTCCAGTTGGCATCGCAATGAATAACAGTGTAATAATAATTTTTTAAATCTGCAGAAAAATCGTCGAATTTAAAAACCAGCTGCACCTGTTCATTCATTTCTAAAACGGGATTCGATAGTTCGAAACCATCGCGATACATCAACACCGTTTTAATGTTCTCGTTGTACACCGCATTTTCGTAATAAAAATTATCGTTTCGTGCGTTTGTCGAAAACGCTGCCATCAGGACGAGAATTATTACCAGTATTTTATTTTTCATACTTCTTATTATTAAATGTTAGTCATCCGATGAATTTTTAATTGACTGATTTGCACATAAAAAACGTTGTTACATTTTATACATTCATGTATCGGATGATTTTTCATATTTTCTGAACCTGAATCTTGTAAATTATCCTTTCTGTTTTCTACATTTTTAGCCCTTCATTCATCGATCACTTTTCAAACCTTTCATTCTGGATTCAATTTATTCAATTCTTATTTTTTTAATCTCAATTCAATCTTTTTAATCCTTCTTCAAACTCTCATTTTTCCATCAATCTCATCAATCTACCCCCCATTAATCCTATTAATAACGCTAAAATTGTTAATTTAATCTGAATTATTCATTTTTTTATCCAACAAAATAAGAATGAAACGAACTTCAAAACAGTCATAAATCAATAAGATACTTGACTTATTTCATATTTAGAATCCATCTACTTAGCACTTAATAATTGTGTAAAGACAATAATTTATTACTTTTGCCTTGCAAAAAAATTAACACTATTCGAGTTAAATATGTCAGAAGCTATTAAGTTAAGGAAAGGGCTGAATATTAAGCTAAAAGGAAGTGCAAACAAGGAATTGGACACCTTATCTGTTCCGTCGACTGTTGCACTGAAACCTACCGATTTTCCAGGACTTACTCCAAAGCTAAAAGTGAAAGCCGATGCGCTTGTAAAAGCCGGCGAAGCTTTATTTTACGACAAATACCACCCGGAAGTACTTTTTACTGCTCCTTACGGAGGAAAAGTTATTTCTGTAAACCGTGGCGAAAGACGTAAAGTTTTGGAAGTGGTTATCGAAACGGATAAAAATGCTGGTTCAGTTGAGTTTACAAAAGCTGACCCAACATCGTTGTCGGCCGAGGAAATCAAGGAACAACTTTTAAAAAGTGGTATTTGGCCATTTCTTAAAAAACGTCCTTACGGTATTATCGCATCTCCGGATGAAAAACCAATTTCAATTTACATTTCGACTTTCGATACTGCACCATTAGCGCCCGATTACAACTTTGTTGTTGAAGGACAAATGGACACATTCCAGACCGGAATAAATGCATTGACGAAATTAACCGAAGGAAAAGTAAAATTGGGGGTGAACGAAAATTCTGCTTTTTCAGCTGTGAAAAATGTAGAGATCAATTCGTTTGCAGGTCCTCACCCGGCAGGTAACGTTGGTATTCAGATCCACCACACTGCGCCACTGAACAAAGGCGACGTGGTTTGGACCATAAATGTTCAGGATGTACTTTTTATCGGTCGTTTATTCGAAACCGGGAAAGTAGATTTTACAAAAACATTTGCAGTTACAGGCTCCGAAATCGAGAAACCAAAATATGTAAAAACAGTTTTGGGTGCACCGGTTGCTTCAGTAACCAAGGGCAATTTAAAAGCTGCAGATCACAAACAACGGATGATCAGCGGTAACGTTTTAACCGGTACCAAAATTAAATCGATGAACTATTTAAGTTTTTACGATTCACAAGTTTCGGTTATTCCTGAAGGTGACGAATACGAATTTTTTGGTTGGGCCGATCCGGGTTTTGGAAAATTTAGTGCTTCAAAAACATTTTTCGGAAAATTGTTCCCTAAAAAAGAGTATGAGCTAAATGCCAATCTTCATGGCGGCGAACGTGCTTTTGTTGTTTCCGGACAATACGAAAAACTGCTTCCAATGGACATTCTACCGGTTCATTTGCTAAAAGCAATTTTAGTAAACGATATCGATAAAATGGAACAACTTGGAATTTACGAAGTGGTTGAAGAAGATTTGGCACTTTGCGAATATGCTTGTACCTCAAAAATTGAAGTACAACGTATTTTACGCACAGGTATCAACACCATGATAAAAGAATTAGAATAATTATTTACTGAAAATATAAATCAGTTTAAAAATGAATTTCATTAAAAACTTTTTTGAAAAGACGGAACCACTTGTGCAGAAGGGAGCCAAATATAGTTGGCTTGGCTCTGTTCACGAGGGATTCTTCACCTTTTTATTTGTCTCAAAGGACACTTCAAAATCGGGAACTCACATTCACGATTTTACCGATTTGAAGCGAACCATGTCGATTGTTGTTTTAGCGCTTGTACCTGCAATTTTATTTGGCATGTACAATACAGGGCTACAACATTTTCGTGCAATTGGCGAAGTTGCCAGCACTGGATTTTTTGAAATGTTCCTTTTTGGAGCTCTTAAAATAATTCCGATAATTGCTGTTTCTTATATTGTCGGTTTAGGAATTGAGTTTGTGTTTGCACAAAAACGCGGTCATGGAATTCATGAAGGATTTTTGGTTTCCGGAATTCTAATTCCACTGGTAATGCCAGTCGAAACTCCACTTTGGATGATTGCAGTTGCAACCGCATTTGCCGTTATTTTAGGGAAAGAGGTTTTTGGAGGAACGGGTATGAACATCTGGAATCCGGCTTTAATAGCCCGTGCATTCTTATTCTTTGCTTATCCTGCACAAATGTCTGGCGAGTCGGTTTGGGTCGCTTTAAAAGACACCGACAAATTGGTTGACGGCTTTTCAGGAGCAACACCAATGGCACAAGCAGCTGCAGGTAACATCAGTAATATTAGTGTAGCCGATGCATTCTTCGGATTTATTCCAGGATCGATTGGTGAAACCTCAACATTGGCAATTTTACTGGGTGCAATTCTATTAATTGTAACCGGAATCGGAAGCTGGAAAATTATGTTTTCTGTTATTGCAGGTGGTTCAGTTATGGGACTTATTCTGAATGCTGTTTCTGGCAGTGCGGGACTTTCTCCTGAAGTTGCAACTTATTTCTCTTTACCATTCTGGGAGCATCTGATTTTAGGTGGATTTATGTTCGGAGCTATTTTTATGGCTACCGACCCGGTTTCTGCGGCACAAACCGAAAAAGGAAAATGGATTTATGGATTCCTGATCGGTATCCTTGCCATATTAATTCGTGTGCTAAATCCGGCTTTTCCTGAAGGAATGATGTTGGCCATTTTATTAATGAATACTTTCGCGCCACTAGTTGACCATTACGTTGTGCAAGGAAATATTAAGAAAAGATTGAAAAGAGCGTCCGTCAATCAAAGGACTGCATAATTTTTAAAGATAAAATGATGAACAGAAACGGTAATACATATACATTTTTATACGCAGCCATCATGGTAGTGTTGGTTGCCGCAGTTCTGGCCTCTGTTTCAATGGCGTTAAAACCCAAGCAGAAAAGGAACTTCGAAATAGATAAAAAGAAAAATATTTTAGCTTCAGTAAACATCGTAAGCGATGCATCAAATGCAGAAGAAATATACGCCAAAAAGATTCTCAACGAATATGTTGTAAATGTAAAAGGAGAACAGGTTGAAGGCGATGCTTTTAACACCGACCTAAAAAAAGAAAGAGCAAAAGCTGCAGATGAAATGGTGCTTCCAATTTTTGAATTCCAAACTGATGAAGGACTAAAATACGTACTTCCATTGCGCGGAGCTGGCCTTTGGGGACCAATTTGGGGATTTATCTCTTTAAACGAAGACATGAACACCATTTATGGTGCCAACTTCGACCACGAAGGTGAAACGCCCGGACTAGGTGCCGAAATTTCAACAACTGCCTTTGAATCGGCCTTTATCGGGAAAAAATTATTCGATGATTCGGGGAAACTGGTTTCAATTTTAGTTGCTAAAGTTGGTCAGGTTGCTCCAGAACAACATAAAGTTGATGGCATTTCTGGTGGAACAATTACAAGTAAAGGATTACAGAAAATGCTCCTCGACGACTTTACAAGTTATAAGGAATTCTTAATAAAGAAAAAACAATAAGTAATGAGCGAACCATTATTTTCTAAAAAGAATATAAAACTACTGTCGGATCCAATTAACAACAGTAATCCGATTACTGTACAGGTTTTGGGAATATGTTCGGCATTAGCAGTTACGGCACAATTAAAGCCATCAATTGTAATGGCAATTTCAGTAACCGTAGTTTTGGCACTTGCCAATGTTATAATATCGCTGTTAAGAAATACTATTCCTAACCGAATTCGAATTATCGTACAGTTAGTAGTAATTGCAGCACTGGTAATTTTGGTAGATCAAATTTTAAAAGCCTATGTATTTGACGTTAGCCGCCAACTTTCGGTATTTGTTGGTCTAATTATTACAAACTGCATTTTAATGGGTCGGTTAGAAGCTTTTGCTTTAGGTAACCGACCTTGGCAATCGTTCCTCGATGGAATTGGAAATGCTGCCGGGTATGGTGTTATACTCGTAATTGTTGGTTTTTTCCGTGAATTACTTGGAAGTGGATCATTGTTTGGATTTAATATTTTCCCAGATAGCTGGTATATTGCCAACGGCGGTTTTTATGCAAATAACGGGCTTATGGTACTTTCTCCAATGGCACTTATTGTTGTTGGAATTATAATTTGGGTTCAACGTAGCCGCAACCAAAAATTAATAGAAAACTAATAGCAAAAACAAAATCAAATGGAAAATCTGATTAATATATTTGTTAAGTCAATATTTATCGAAAACATGGTTTTTGCGTACTTCTTCGGAATGTGCTCGTATTTGGCTGTGTCGAAAAAAGTAAGTACTGCAATGGGATTAGGAATTGCCGTTACTTTTGTATTAGCTATAACAGTTCCGGTGAATTACATGTTAGAAAAATACATTTTAAATGAAGGTGCTTTGATTTGGTTAGGCGAAGACTTTGCCAATATCGATTTAAGTTTTCTGCGGTTTATTATGTTCATCGCTATTATTGCTTCCATGGTACAATTGGTTGAAATGATTGTTGAAAAATTTGCACCGGTTTTATATAACCAGTTAGGAATATTCCTTCCTTTAATTGCTGTAAACTGTGCAATTTTGGGAGGTTCACTTTTCCTTCAACAAAAAGCTTTTGTACATGTTGGCGAAGCTACTGTTTACGGTGTTGGTTCGGGAGTAGGCTGGCTGCTTGCCATTGTCGGTATTGCAGCTATCAGAGAGAAAATTGAATATTCCAATGTTCCTGCTCCATTGCGCGGACTCGGTATTACATTTATTGTAACCGGTTTAATGGGCTTGGCTTTTATGGGATTTATGGGAATTAAATTATAAAATCAAAAATCGACTATAAATGATATTGTTATCAGCACAAACTACCGTTATTATAACCAGTATTGTGGTATTTTTAGGAATAACACTTCTGTTGGTTGGTATTTTACTTTATGCCAAGAAAAAACTGATGCCTTCGGGAATCGTTAAAGTAAGCATAAACGAAGGCGACGTTGAAATGGAAACCGAACCCGGCGATACTCTTTTAACAACACTTGGGAACAACAAAGTTTTACTTCCTTCGGCTTGCGGAGGTGGTGGTACCTGTGCCATGTGCCGTTGTCAGGTTGACGATGGTGGCGGTTCTATCCTACCAACAGAAACCGGTTTCTTTACACGTAAAGAACAAAACAACAACTGGCGTTTAGCTTGCCAGGTGAAGGTAAAAGAAGACATGAAAATTCGTATTCCTCAGGAAGTTCTTGGAGTGAAAAAATGGGAATGCACTGTGGTTTCTAACAAAAACCAGGCAACCTTTATCAAAGAATTTGTTGTTAAATTACCTGAAGGAGAAAACCTCGATTTCAAATCGGGTGGATACATTCAAATCGATGTTCCTAAAATTGACGTGGCTTTTAAAGACATGGATATTGAAGAAGAATATCATGAAGATTGGGATAAATTCAATATGTGGGATTTGAAAATGAAAAA
>JBNKOT010000320.1:0-9127 GCA_050294855.1 Draconibacterium sp.
CGATTCGCCGCAAAAAATATATGTCCTGAGCGACATACAAAAGTCGCCACTTCAGTATTATCATTCAGGTGTTGTAACTGGAATTAATCTTCCTGTATTTCAACCCGATCCATTCGGTTCGGTGTTTGGGGTGGAGTAAAAAATAAACCGGAAATTGTGGATGAAGCTGGCGAAAAGAATATCGATGTTTCGCACGGCTTTCAAAGCGACTACGGAAACAGTAAACTAACTGTAACAGCTGCCGGAAAAACCATTTCACACCAGATTACAAATACAGGGAAAACAGTTGGAGAACCAAATCGAAACTGGGTGATTGACAATTACAGATCGAATCATTTGGGCAAAATATATTTCCCTGCAACAGGATTTTATGATATTGAATAAATGCAGAATCTGCTAAAAATGATACGATCAACTTTCAACGGATTTGGGTGAAATAAAGCACACTAGAATCATCTTCAATGTTAACTAAACATTAATCAAATGTTAACTTATAAACAATTGTTGAAAACATCGGTTCATTCTTGGTGAATACAACAGGTGTCAAATACTTGCACAATACATTCTTATCTATTATTTTTGATTCATCAGGTGAGCGATAAAAGGCTGCTTTGAAAGTGTAGAAAAAACAAAAGTTACTTAATTGAAACCAGCGTAATTTCTTTCCAACCTTCGGGCTGGTGCACTGGAAAAGCCGGAGTTTAAATGAGGTAATCTGGAATACCAAAATTTAGGCAATCAGTTAAAAGAAAATCCAGAAGTTCTTTTTAGATTGAGTCATCAGGCAGGAAGCATAGAAATTTCGGTTTCGGCTGCAAAACTGCACAACATAGAAGAGAATTATTTAAAGAGGCAACTCCGAGAAGAATACTACAAAATGTTGATTGGAAAAATAAAGTCCGAAAGGATTTGATGGAATACACTGAAACGACACTTCGTCCAGGAAAGCAAACCGGAACGCTGAATGGACTACCGGAAAGTTGGGCTGTAAAAGGCAAAACCGAAAGGTAATGGGCAGAAATTATTCGAAAGAATAAAAGAAGCCACCACAATAACCGTAGCCTGGCACGAGAGCAAACTTCGGTTTACTCAAGTGAATGGGAACTATTTATAACAGAATGGTTCCCATTTGTGTTTTATAACCCTGCTAATAAAAAATGATTTTTTTTGATTTCGAAGGTTACCTTCTGCCTAAAAACAGAATATATAAGTGGAAGGACGCTGAACCCTTAATATCATTAAATCATTTTACTAGAAGTAAAGAAATACAGGAGATGTTTACATCTCCTTTTTTTTTTTTACATTCTTTCGGGCATTTCGATTCCCAACAAATTCATTCCTTTTCTGATCACTTTTGCGACCACCGCTGACAACAGCAATCGAAGGTTTTTAACCTCGGTATCTGTTTCTCCTAGAATGGAATGATCGTGGTAAAACTGGTTGTATTCTTTTACCAGTTCGTAGCAATAGTTGGCAATTACAGCAGGACTGTAATTATCTGCCGCCTCACTTACAATATCAGGATATAAGGAAACCCGTTTTAACAAGTCTTTTTCTTTTACTGAAAGTGAAGCCGTATTTATTTTTTCTTCGACGGTAATATTTTGATCTGCCGCTTTTCGGAGAACCGATTGAATTCGTGCGTAGGTGTATTGAATAAACGGGCCGGTATTTCCGTTAAAATCGATCGATTCTTCGGGATTAAAAAGCATATTTTTCTTCGGATCAACTTTCAGAATAAAATATTTTAAAGCCCCCAAAGCAATCATTCGATAGGTTTCGTTGGCTTCCTCTTCCGACAAAGCTTCCAGTTTACCTAGTTCGTTGGCAACATCGCGGGCAACTTTTACCATTCCTTCCACTAAATCGTCAGCATCAACAACCGTTCCTTCGCGCGATTTCATTTTTCCCGATGGCAATTCCACCATACCGTACGAGAAATGATACAGTCCTTTTCCCCAATCGAAACCAAGTTTATCGAGCAAAATTGCCAAAACCTGGAAATGATAAATTTGTTCGTTTCCTACAACATAAACCATTTTATCGATGTCGAAATCCTCGAAACGCATTTTTGCAGTTCCAACATCCTGAGTCATATAAACCGAAGTACCGTCGCTGCGTAAAAGAATTTTCTGATCGAGTTTCTCATTTGTCAAATCAGCCCAAACCGATCCGTCTTCTTTCTGATAAAAAACACCTTCTTTTAATCCACGAAGTACTTCTTCTTTACCAATCAGGTAAGTTTCCGATTCGTAATAAATTTTATCGAAATCAACACCCAAAGTTTTATAAGTTACGTCGAAGCCCTCGTAAACCCAAGTATTCATTTTTTTCCAAAGCGCAACTGTTTCTTCGTCTTTTGCTTCCCATTTTAAAAGCAATTCGCGGGCTGCAACAATCGACGGAGCCTTATTTTCGGCTTCTTCTTTTGAAAGACCTTTTTCGATTAATTCTGCAATTTCGGCTTTGTACTGTTTATCGAATTCAACATAAAACTCACCAACCAAATGATCGCCTTTCAGACCTGAACTTTCGGGAGTTTTGCCATTTCCCCATTTTTGCCAGGCATACATCGATTTACAAATATGAATGCCACGGTCGTTTACAATGTTTGTTTTAACGACTTTATTTCCATTAGCTTTTAAAATTTCGGAAATTGAATACCCCAGCAAATTGTTTCGAATGTGCCCCAAATGCAAAGGTTTATTGGTATTTGGCGACGAATATTCCACCATTACCGTTTTTGAATTTTCATCCGCTTTTTTAATTCCAAAGTTTTCGTTGGCAAAAGCTTCCAATAAATGATTGGTCCAGTAATTTTTATTTATTTCCAGATTCAGAAATCCTTTTATTACATTAAACGAATCGACCAAATCCACCTTCTCTTTTAGGTAATTTCCGATATCCTCTCCAGTTAGTTCGGGCGATTTTTTCGAAAACCGAAGGAAGGGGAAAACAACAACTGTTATATCTCCCTCGAGATCTTTTCTGGTATTTTGAATTTGAATCTGATTATCGGCTGGCGCAAAACCATATAATTCGTTTAATGCACTTTTAACGCCTTCGTGTATACTATTTTCGATCTTCATTATCCTATTATTTTAAGCGCGACAAAGATAACAATTTACAACTTGAGAATGGCAGGAATAAAAAAAAGCCCTGCCAAACGACAGAGCTTTTGAAGTTTATTTAAAACTGTGCTTTATTTTCTGATTTTTGCAACCTCAAACTCGGCTCTACGGTTTAGTTTTCTGTGATCACGTGTATCGTTACTAAATGCAGGTTTTGTTTCGCCCCAATTGTGCGATCCAACATAAGCATTGTTTACTCCTTTTGAAAGCAAGTACTTAACAACTGCCTGAGCACGTTTCTCCGATAATTTCATGTTGTAATCATCGGTTCCAACATTACAAGTGTGACCTCCAATTACAATGTCATATTCTTTACCTGCATTCAACTCTTGTGCTAATTTATCAAGAGCAGCTTTGCTTTCTTCTTTCAAATCTGCTTTATTCAATTCAAAAAGAATTGCAGGAATTTCCATTTCTTGCCAATCAGGACAACCTTTGTTCGATGCAGGACCAACTTCTGTTGGACAATCATCCTGACAATCGATTACGCCGTCGCCGTCAGTGTCGATAGGACAACCGTCAGCGTCAACCGGACAACCTTTTGGTGTATCTGGGCATTTGTCTTTTGGATCTGGAACTCCATCTTCGTCTGTATCAGGACAGCCATTAAATTTAGCTAAACCTGCAACATCCGGACAGTCGTCTTCTTTATCCATGATTCCGTCGCCATCGCGATCTGGACAACCGTTAAATTTAGGATCTCCTGCTTCATCCGGACAATCGTCTTTATAATCTGGAACTCCGTCGCCATCGCGATCAAGCGGACAACCATCTTCGTCAACCTGAACTCCTGCTGGAGTATCCGGACATTTGTCTTTTTTATCTTTTACACCGTCACCATCAGAATCGGTTTTTCCTAAACCAAATTCAAGAATACTCGTGATTTGGAAAAGATTGTCGGTAACTGTAGTAGCAACTCCGTTAACCATTCTATTTCCTTCAATACCTTTAACATATGCACCAGAAACAAAAAGAGATGTACTTGGACTTACCGGAACTTTAACTCCAACACCGCCGTCGAAATTAACTCCTTCGGCACGGTTGTCTAATAAATAACCAACACCACCAAAAAGATAAGGTTGAATTGCACTCTTTTCTTTAAAGATGTATCCGTTATTTAATTTATAACGAAGATTCAGTAAAGGATTTACCAAATCCCATCCATCTTCGAAAAATGCAGCACGAGTATCTAACATCAAATCAAACGAAGGATTTAAATAGCGACTTAAATAAACGTTACCTAAAATGTTTGACTCATTACTTTCCAGGTTCATATTAACTCCAGGTCCTAATCCCAGTGCCCATTTTTTATCTGCGTTTTGTCCCATTACCACTCCCATGGTAAAAAACACCGCTAAAAACAAAAAAGTAAATTTTTTCATAATCTAGAGAATTTATTGTTTTTTCAATTTTAATACCAAATTAAACATTAATTTTCACCTTTCAAAACTCATAAAACAACGAAAGGTTTAAGTTTTGAAGTAATTTTTTAACAAATCTAAACAATTCTTGCAAATTGTTTATAATAATTGAAATTTTGTTCGCAATAATCGACATAGAAACTACCGGAAACCGGTATACATACGGGAAAATAACTGAAATTGCAATTTATCAACATAACGGACAAGAAATTACAGGATCGTATTCAACATTAATTAATCCGGAGATGGATATTCCATTTTTTATTACCCGTTTAACCGGCATTAACAACGAAATGGTGAAAGATGCTCCCCGGTTTTTTGAGGTGGCCAAAAAAGTAATTGAGATGACAGCCGGACGAACTTTTATTGCCCACAACGTAAGTTTCGATTACAAATTTATTAAAGAAGAATATAAAAGATTGGGCTACGATTACAATCAGAAAACAATGTGTACAGTAAAAATGTCGCGAAGATTACTTCCCGGGCATCGGTCTTATTCGCTTGGAAAATTATGTGCTGATTTAGGGATCGAAGTCAATGGCAGGCATCGCGCTGCCGGCGATGCACTTGCCACTGTTAAACTTTTTGAAATTCTTTTGGAAAAGAACAAACAAATTGGCGATATAAAAGCCATCGATAACCTCAAGCTTTTTTAACGCGATTTATTCTTTTTCTTCGGTTTTTTCTTTTGCGTCAGTTTCTTTTTCTTTCACTTCATCTTCGGTTTCGGTGAAATCCAGCATTTCTTTTTCCTGAAGCGCATTGTACCACTGTAACACCTTTTTAATATCGGAAACATATACACGATCTTTGTCGTATTCAGGTACCACTTCTTCAAAATATTTTTTTAATTCATTTCCCGAAGATTTATGAGACAATGCGCTCCCACCCACTTCTTTATCGGAAATTGCTTTAAAAATATCTTTTAATGGTACATCACTAGTTTCGGTATATATTGCAATATCTTCTAAAGCCGAAACTTTGGCTGTTGAATAAACAGGTATTCTTTTTTTAGTTTCCAAAGATTCAACAATAATGTTGTTCTTGCTTTCGGCAACCATTTTAAACAGTCCCGACTGTCCTGAAATTGATAAAATTCCTTTTAACATGTCTTAATTTTTTTGCGAAGATACAATTTTTGTGATTTTAGAAAAATTCAAGTTTTAATTGAAATCCAGGCGATACGTAATTCCGGTTTTAAACCACCGACCAGGCTGAACCACATTTCCGATATCGTTGTAAGTAATATCGAACAAATTGTTGGCCGAAACATACAGATTAAGATATTTCCAGTTGTAATTTATCTTAGCATCGAATAAGCAAAACGAACTGTAATCCACTTCGTTACCAAATGCGTTATCAACAAATTCGGTATACGTTCCTTCCCGGTCCTGAAAGGTAGCTTTTATATCGACCGACAAATTTTTTGCAAGCGATTGGTTCACCGATCCAACAAATTTGTGTTTTAAATTATCGAGAACATAATTTGAAATAAAATCTAAATTCGCTTTTTCAAGCCTATTATTAAAGTAACTGAACATGATTTTGTTGGGATACATTCCACCAAATTGCTGTTTCAGATTCATCTGAAGCTGAACTTCGGTTCCCAGGCTATTGAGTTCTGTCAGATTTTGTGGTTGCCAAACATCGCCTTCATTTATTTTTACCCAGTCGATAATGTCTTTTCCCTGACGATAAAAAACCACAACATGTCCTTTTATAAAAGATTTATTCAATTTCAAACCGGCTTCGATGGTTGCCGATTTTTCCGGATTCAAATCCGGGTTTCCAATGTTGGTTGGTCCTTTGTAATATAAATCGGTAAAGGTTGGCATGCGCAACGATGTATTGTACGAAGTAAATATTTTAAATTCTGGAATGAATTGATAACTCACATCGATTCCGGGAAAAACATTTACTCCCAAATCACTTTCCGTAATGTAATTGCTCATTAAACCAGCTGTAAAAGTCCAGTTATTAATATAAGCTGCATGTTCAAAAAACATGGAAACAGTATTTCTTCCGGCTGATTTTGTAAACTGTGCATCTTCTCCCGGAACATCCCGTGGTTGATCCAGTTCTTCGCCTAACACATTACTCAAAATATTTTCTGAACGATATTCAACACCAAAAGCCGTTTTCCCTAAATCCCACTGAAACCACGAGTTTAAATTGGCGCCGTACACATTCGTTAAATGATAATTATGATTGGTGTACCACGAAGCAGGATTATCGCGGAATAATTCAAACCGATCTTGATGGCGACGGTAATAAACCAGCGGTGTTAAATGTATTTTTGAGTTCGATTCCCATTTTGCCGAAGTAAAAAAAGTATTTGTTTCTTCGTATTGATTGGGATATTTCGGTGTATAAAAACTGTTTGCTCCAAAACCTTTTTCCGAAGCACCGGCCTGAAAACTAAAAGTTCCTTTATCAGCATTTAATTGATTGGAATAAAACAGATTTGAACTTTTGAAATCAGTATTCTCGATATAACCGTCCGAACTTTTTCGGTTGGCTGCAATCGAATGATTTAATTTTCCGGTGGCAAACGCCCCCGACAAATTCCCATCAAAATAACCAAAACTCCCGCCGCTCAAACTTCCACGAATCGATTTCGAATCGGCTTGTTGCGAAACGATATTAATGGCTCCCGAAAAAGCATTCGGACCATAAACTCTCGCTGCAGGTCCTTCAAGAATTTCGATTCTTTCAACCTGAGCTAAACTAAGTGGAAGATTTAAATTGTGATGACCGGTTTGGGGATCGGTGATGTTTACACCATTTAGGAGGATTAATGTTTGGTCGAAGGTTCCGCCGCGGATACTGACATCGGCCTGAATTCCTTCAGCTCCGCGCTGTCGAACGTCAACTCCGGCAACGTACTCCAACAATTCCTGAACACTCTGAGCAGACGCCTGCTCAATTTCCTTTCTCTCGATCACGGAAATAATCCGTGCCACCTGCGAAAACATCGCCGGCGTTCTTTGCGCACTCACCTCGATCTGATCGAGGTCGTACTGCATTTTAACTTCGGTTGTATCTTGTTCGGTTGCCTGCGACAAAATTGGTGCGGCTACCAAATAAGAAACAGCTAAAACGGAAATATGAACGGTCCGTCGTAGCATGAGGAACAAAGAATAATTTTTTCTTCCCCATTTTTTGAAAGTTAAAATGCGTTGCGCATTCTGTTTCAAATTATAATTTTTCATAATACTTCTTTCAATATCTTTCCGATTGGCTTTCTAAACAAGCTTTCTCTTTTTCGAATTCAAATCGCTTTTATTCGATTATTGAAAAATAATTGAGCCGCAAATATACAACTTGTAACTTAAACTGAACTCCATTGTCTTTTTGTTCAACAAATATCTATCCTGAGTAAACACAACACTTCCAGGGCTTTCAGAACCGGTTATAAAAAAAAACCTTCGCTACTCATCAAGATTCTTTATAAGGGATAGAAACAATCAACTGACAAATGTCATAAAATGTTTGCTTAATGAGCCCTTCTTGAGTTACATTTGTTTAGACAAATTAAAAATAACACACCATGACTCAAATTCAATTTAACAACGCCCTATTAGGTTTAAGAGACAAATTGCATTACTATGCTTTAAGTCTTACGTCCGATTCGGAAAGAGCAAACGACTTGTTACAAGAGACTTTCCTGAAGGCATTAACCTATCGCGACAAGTTTACTCAGAACACCAATTTTAAGGCATGGATTTATACCATAATGAAAAACACATTTATTAACGACTACCGTAGAAATGTTAAAACAAAAAACACTTTCGATGGTTCAAACAACGATTTTCATTTAATGTTTTCGAAAGACAAAGTTTATCCTTCGCCCGACTCATTTTACAGCTCGAAAGAAATTCACAAAAGCATTAATGCTTTAGAAAGCGAATACAAAGTTCCGTTTACTATGTTTTTAGATGGTTACAAATACAAAGAAATTGCAGAAAAACTCGATTTACCTTTGGGAACTGTAAAAAGCAGAATTTTCTTTACACGTAAAAAATTGGAAAAGTCACTTCACGAATATTCGAATAATTAAAACATACTTCCTTGCAATGCTAGAAAAAGATTCTCAATTTTGAGGGTCTTTTTTTTATTTAGAATACTTTATATGAACAAAATAGCAGTTACTCTGGCCACGGGTTTCGAAGAAATTGAAGCCATCAGTATTATCGATGTTCTGCGTCGTGCAGCATTGGAAGTTGTGGTTGTTTCAATCACCAATAAAAAGGAAGTTGAAGGAACACACCAGATTAAAGTGATTGCCGACGAACTTTTTGAAAATATAAATTTCGATGCGGTTGATATGATTGTATTACCCGGAGGAATGCCCGGAGCAATAAACCTGAAAAACCATTCGGGCTTACAAAAGCAGCTGATCAACTTTCATAAAAAGAAAAAAACATTGGGTGCCATTTGTGCTGCGCCACTTGTTCTTGGAAATCTCGGACTTTTAAAAAATAAAATAGCAACTTGTTACCCCGGATTCGAAGACCAGCTTTTAGAAGCAAATGTTACCGGAAACGACGTTGAAACATCGGGTCATATCATTAC
>JBNKOT010000321.1:0-9325 GCA_050294855.1 Draconibacterium sp.
CGTTTAAAATCGCGCGAGTATCCTTATTTAAACTGGGACAACAAACTTTCGCTCGAATTCAACAATACAAAACCTTGTGTAAGTTTTATAGAAATTAAAAAGATTGAAAATGTTCCGGTGATCTTTTTAGCCGGAAATTCAACCGTTGTAGATCAGGAATACGAACCCTGGGCTTCGTGGGGACAAATGATTACCAACTTTTTAAGGCCCGAAATTGTAGTGGCTAATTTTGCCGAATCGGGTGAAGCATTGCTCAGCTTTAAAGGAGAACGCCGTTTGCAAAAAATATTGAGTTTGATAAAACCCGGCGATTTCCTTTTTATTGAATTTGCGCACAACGACCAAAAGCAAGGCGGAGCGCACCTCGATGCGTTTACAACCTACAAAGACGAATTAAAATATTTTATCGATCAGACACGGGAAAAGGGAGGAACGCCGGTTTTGGTAACTTCGATGCACCGCCGCCGTTTCGACGAAAATGGCAAAATAATAAACACCCTCGAAGGATTTCCGGAAGCCATGCGTCAAACCGGTTTGGAAACAGGCACCACGGTAATCGATCTGAATAAAATGAGCAAGATCTTTTATGAGGCGATGGGACCCGAAAATTCAAAACATGCATTTGTGCATTATCCGGCAGGAACTTATCCCGGGCAGACCCGGGATTTTGCCGACAACACGCATTTTAATCCATACGGAGCCTACCAGTTGGCAAAGTGTATTGTACAGGGAATCAGAGATTCTAAACTTGATTTGAATAAATACATCAAAGGAAATGTACCACAATACAATCCTGCTTATCCGAGTCCTTTTGAGACTTTTTACTGGCCGGAGAGTCCCCGGATTGATTTGGAAAAACCGGATGGAAACTAATAATTTGAATAAAAAATATACAAACTAAAACGAAATAATATGATTTTTAAAAAACAATATTTACTGGCATTGATGGCAACGATTCTGTTTTCGGGATTGTTTGCACAAAAGGAACCAATTGAAATTGTGGTTCAAAAACCGAAAAAGGAAATTTCTGTAAAATCAAATATGTACGGAGTATTTTTCGAGGACATTAATTTTGGTGCCGACGGTGGTTTATATGCTGAAAAAGTCAAAAACCGATCGTTCGATTTTACCAATTCTCCCTTGATGGGATGGACTACTTATGGGAATGTGGAAGTTTTAAATGAAGGTGCCCCTTTTGAAAGAAATCCGAATTTCCTTCACCTCGAAAATACCGGATTATTAACCGGAACCGGAATCCTCAACGAAGGTTTTAGAGGAATCGGCCTTGAAAAAGACCAGGAATACAAACTGAGTTTTTATGCCCGAAAAATTGGAAATCTTGATGGCAAATTAAGGTGCGAAATCATTTCTTCGGGTAACGATATTATTGCAAGAGCCGAAAAAACGGTAGATTCAAAAGACTGGACGAAATATGAACTCGTGTTAAAATCCCGAGCAACTGAATTTAAAGGAAAACTTAGAATCGATTTAACCGAAGGAGATATTCATTTGGAACACGTTTCGTTGTTTCCAAAAGAAACATTCAAAGGTCGTGAGAATGGAATGCGCGTAGATTTAGCCACTGCACTGGCAGAATTAAAACCCGGGATTTTTCGTTTTCCCGGAGGTTGTATCATCGAAGGAAATTCGCTCGAAACCCGTTATCAGTGGAAAAATTCGGTTGGCCCGGTTGAAAATCGTCCGGTAAATGAAAACCGCTGGAATTACGAATTTCAACACAAATTTACACCCGATTATTTTCAGTCTTATGGATTGGGATTTTTCGAATATTTTCAGCTTTGCGAAGATTTAAATGCCGATGCGCTTCCGGTTGTAAATTGTGGAATGGCCTGCCAATATGCAACCGATGAAGTGGAAGAAGTTGAAAATCTTGATCCCTACATTCAGGATGCAATCGATTTAATTGAATTTGCCAATGGTCCCGTAAATTCAAAGTGGGGGAAAGTACGATCAGATATGGGACATCCGGCACCTTTTAATCTGAAATTTGTTGGGATTGGGAACGAACAGTGGGGAAAAGAATTTCCAATTCATTTGGAGCTTTTTACAAAAGCCATTCACGAAAAATATCCCGATATTTTAGTCATTGGTTCTTCGGGGCCGCAAGCGAGTGGAGAAGAATTTGATTATTTGTGGAAAGAAAATGCCCGGATAAAAGTCGATTTGGTCGACGAACATTATTACCGTCCGCCAAACTGGTTTCTCGAAAATGCCGACAGATACGATTCGTACAACCGCGATTGGCCCGCAGTTTTTGCAGGAGAATATGCCTGCCATGTGCGCGACCGGAAAAACTCATTTTACTCGGCACTTTGCGAAGCTGCTTTTTTAACCGGAATCGAACGAAATGCCGACATTGTACATTTGGCAACTTATGCACCTTTATTTGCGCATGTTGATGCCTGGCAATGGAAACCCGATATGATATGGTTCGATAATTTACGATCGGTAAAATCGGCTAACTATTATGTACAGCAAATGTACAGTCACTATTCGGGAACGAGTGTTTTTGTGCCAAAACTCAACAACGAAAATATTATTGGTCAGCAAGGATTGTATGCAACGGTGGCTACCGATGAGGCAAAAAAACAGCTGATCGTTAAAGTTGCCAATGTTGGCAAAGAGGCTCAAAAGATAAGTTTAGACTTGAAAGATTTAAAACTAAAACTTACAGGAGTTGGAAAACAAATTTTATTAAAAGGCGATATGAATATTGAAAATACATTGGAACAACCACAGCTGATTGTTCCGGTTGAGGAAAAAATAACGATTGATCCTAAAAATTTGACACTGAATCTAGATGCTGAGTCATTTAATGTTTTTGTATTTGATCTTGAAAATTAAAAGAAGGTGAGTAAAAAAACTATCAATTAGCAATAAACTAAAATGATCAGCGAATGAAAAATATAGGACTCTTAATTTTTGCTTTTTTACTATTGTTGGGAAACTGTTTGAACGCACAGGAATTGCCCGACAGAAAAAAAGTTTTGAATCAGCTGGAACTGGCTAATAGTTATTTTATGAAAAAATGGCCGGACGTTGGGAAAACAATCATCACCAACCGCGAGCGGCCGAGTAATATCTGGACACGCGGTGTGTATTACGAAGGATTAATGGCTTTATATGGCATTTATCCAAAAGAGGAATTTTACAATTACGCAGTTACTTGGAGCGAATTTCACAAATGGGGAATGCGCAACGGAAATACAACCCGAAATGGCGACGATCAATGTTGTGGTCAAACGTATATCGATTTGTACAACATTTGTCCCGATCCGGCAAAAATCAGAAATATAAAAGTTTGTATGGACATGTTGGTGAATACTCCGCAGGATGACGACTGGTCGTGGATTGATGCCATACAAATGGGAATGCCGGTTTTTGCACGACTTGGCGAACTTACAAACGATGAGCGCTATTTCGATAAAATGTTTCGGATGTACATGTTTACCAGAAACGAACATGGCGATAACGGACTTTTTAATGAAGCGGAAGGTTTGTGGTGGCGCGACGGCGATTTCGATCCGCCCTACAAAGAACCCAACGGCGAAGATTGCTATTGGAGTCGTGGAAATGGCTGGGTAGTTGCTGCGCTGGTTCGTATTTTGGAAATCCTTCCCGAAGATTCTCCGTATTATAAAACTTATTTGAACGATTATTTAAAAATGATGGATGCACTGCTGCCCATTCAACGCGAAGACGGATTATGGAACGTAAGTTTACACGATCCTACAAACTTTGGAGGGAAAGAATTAAGCGGAACTTCCTTGTTTGTTTACGGAATGGCATTTGGTGTGAATAATGGAATTCTTCCGCGCGATAAATTTTTAGCACCTATGATCAACGCATGGAATGGTCTGACCAACGATTGTTTGCACAACAACGGATTTTTAGGATTTGTGCAAAGTACCGGAAAAGAACCAAAAGACGGACAACCTGTGACTTACGATAAACAACCCGATTTCGAAGATTTTGGCCTCGGATGTTTTTTACTCGCCGGTTCCGAAATATACAAATTGAAATAACCAATAACTTTTAAACTTTTTGCCATGAAATATTTTCTGATTTTTACCGCTGCGATGGTAATCTGGAGTGTTACAAACGCACAATCCAAACCTATTGTTATCGAAACTGCCAACACTGCTTTGGTGTATAAAACCGGTTTTAAAAACCGGCTGATGCAGGTTTATTTTGGAAATAAGCTGAATGATGCTGCGGAATACGAATCGTTAAACAGTAGAGATGAAGCCTATTCTACCGGAGGAATGAACAACCTGAACGAGCCGGCAATCCGCATGCTGCACAACGATGGAAATCCGTCGCTCGAACTAAAATTTGCGAAGTCGGAAGTTGTAAGCATCGATAAAAATGTGAGCACAACCATTATTGTTTTAAAAGACGAACAATATCCGGTTGAGGTAAAACTGTTTTTTAAATCGTTTTATAACGAAGATGTAATTGAAACGTGGACTGAAATTACACATACCGAAAAAGAACCGGTTCTGTTAAGCAATTTTGCATCATCAAATTTATCGTTTAACGAACGCGAATACTGGCTTACACAGTTTCATGGCGATTGGGCCAAAGAAATGATGATGCAGGAAAGTCAACTAACCAGCGGTATAAAAATCATCGATAGTAAATTAGGAACAAGAGCAAATAAATTTCAGGCACCCATGTTTTTTCTGGCGTTGAATAACCCGGCCTCCGAGACTGAGGGCGAGGTGATTGCAGGAAATCTGGCATGGACAGGTAACTTCCAGTTCGCTTTTGAAATTACAGAAGTTAATACCTTAAAGCTTGTTGCGGGAATGAATCCTTATGCTTCAGAATATCATTTAAAACCAAACGAAGTTTTTAAAACACCGTCGTTTATTATTACTTATTCCGATCGCGGAAAAGGAAAAGCCAGCCGAAGTTTGCACAACTGGGCACGGAATTATCAGGTGATGGATGGAAAAGGCGACCGTTTGACATTGTTGAACAACTGGGAGGCAACTTATTTCGATTTTAACGAAGACCGTTTAGTGGAACTTTTTGGTGGAGCAGAAAAGCTGGGCGTCGATTTGTTTTTGCTGGACGACGGCTGGTTTGCTAATAAATATCCACGAAATAACGACCGCACCGGATTGGGCGACTGGCAGGAAAACACAAAGAAATTACCACACGGAATTGGTTATCTGGTTGAACAAGCTGAAGAAAATGGAATAAAATTCGGAATCTGGATCGAACCCGAAATGGTAAATCCAAAAAGTGAATTGTACGAACAACATCCCGAGTGGATTCTGAAATTAAAAAACCGTGACGAAAATTTATCGAGGAATCAGTTGGTTTTAGACATGTCGAATCCAGAAGTACAAAAGTTTGTTTACGATGTTGTGGATCAAATGCTGACAAAACATCCCGAAATTGCTTTTATTAAATGGGACTGTAACCGCGAAATGACCAATACTTATTCTGAATATTTGGGCGACAAACAATCGCACATTTACATCGATTATGTAAAAGGATTTTACAAAGTGATGGAAGACTTGCGCGAAAAATATGTAGAACTACCTATCATGCTTTGTTCGGGCGGCGGCGGACGAACCGATTACGGAGCGATGAAATATTTTACTGAATTCTGGCCCAGCGACAACACCAGCGCTTTCGACCGGATTTTTATTCAGTGGGGATATTCGTATTTCTTTCCGGCAATTACAATTTGTAATCATATCACTTCGATGGGAAATCAGTCGCTAAAATTTAAGGTTGATGTGGCCATGTCGGGTAAAATGGGATTTGACATTCGCGTGGAAGAATTTTCGGATAACGAACTGGCTTTTTGTCGGCAGGCCTTAAAAGATTACGACCGGCTGAAGCATGTAATCTGGCTCGGCGACATGTATCGTTTGGTTTCGCCGTACGACGAAGAACGCGCTGCCTTAATGTATGTTTCGGAGCAAAAAGAGAAGGCAGTGGTTTTTTGTTATAACCTGTTTCCGTATCGCGAAGCAATGACAACAACCGTAAAATTGCAGGGACTGGATTCCGATAAAAAATATAAAGTTCAGGAAATTAATGTACAAACCGGTCGCCGTTCTTACATGGCTGAAAACAACAAAGTTTTTTCAGGAGATTATCTGATGAAAGTGGGAATTAATTTCAGAAACAATCGCGAATTGGTAAGTACAGTTGTTGAATTAAACGAAGTGGATTAGAACGATAAATATTCCGTTTTTTTTTCAAGACAATAAGAAAATATAAAGAGTAGTTCTGTTATTTTAAAGCAGTTGTACGGTCTTAAATTTAATTATTGTAAAAAATACAATATATTTGCGAAATGTTTTCGAAAACTAATAAAAGAATCATGAAATCCTATCTCTTTTTATTCCTTTATGCTATCGCACTTTTTTCGTGTTCAAGTATAAAAGACGACAATGTTAGGGAAATTACCAAATTCACAAAAGACTGGAGATTTATTTTCGATGACAATGATTTATTTAAAAACCCGGACTTCGACGATTCATCGTGGCGCAAATTAAATGTGCCGCACGACTGGAGTATCGAAGGCGAATTTAGTAAAGATAATCCTGCTTCGCCCGGTGGAGGTGCACTTCCTGGTGGTACCGGCTGGTATCGAAAAACGTTTACCCTTGCTGATGGAGATAAAGACAAACTTATTTTTATCGATTTCGATGGCGTTTATCAAAAAAGCGAAGTCTGGATAAACGGAGAATATTTGGGAATGCGCCCATACGGCTACAGTTCATTCAGGTATGAATTAACGCCGTTTTTAAAGTTTGGAGAAGAGAATGTACTGGCGGTGAAAGTAAATAATTCGGAGCAACCTAATTCTCGATGGTATTCAGGATCAGGAATATACCGAAACGTTTGGTTAGTTAAATCCGGAAAAATTTTTGTCGACCATTGGGGAACTTTTGTAACTACTCCAGAAGTAAGTAAGGAAAAAGCTAAGGTTGTGGTTACAACGAACATTAAAAATCAAACTGAATTAAAAGGAGATTTGAAAGTTAAAACCATCATTTTAAATCCTGAAGGAAAATCCATTGCGAATGCCGAAACAAAAGCAGAACCCTGGCAGAAAAATAACGAAGAATTCACACACGAAATAAATATCGAAAATCCGGCTTTGTGGAGCACCGAAAGTCCACAAATGTATAAAGTGCTTACCGAAGTTTATTTTAATGGACAACACACCGATACCTATGAAACTCCATTTGGAATCCGCTTTTTTAATTTCGACGATAAAGAAGGATTTTCGTTGAATGGCGAAAAACTTAAAATATTAGGCGTTTGTCAGCACCACGATTTGGGGTGTTTGGGGGCCGCAATTAATACTCGTGCTCTGGAACGTCAGCTGGAAATTCTGAAAGAAATGGGTTGTAATTCAATCCGCACTTCGCACAACCCACCTGCGCCCGAATTGCTGGAACTGTGTGATAAAATGGGTTTTATTGTTCAGGACGAAACCTTCGACATGTGGCGAAAAAAGAAGACGACTTACGATTATTCTCGTTATTTTCCGGAGTGGCACGAACGCGATCTCACCGACCATATAAGACGCGACCGGAATCACCCCTCGGTTATGATGTGGAGTATTGGAAACGAAGTCTTGGAACAATGGCAACACATCGATGCTGATACCATCGATATTGAAGAAGCGAACTTAATTTTGAATTTCGATAAAAATGTGGATGCGAGTATCATCAATTCAGGCGAAATGTCGGTGAATTCATTGATTACTACCAAACTTGCAAATATTGTAAAAAGTCTGGATACTTCGCGGCCAATTACGGCAGGAAACAACGCCGTAAATTCAAGGAATAATCTTTTTAAATCGGGCTCACTGGATTTGTTAGGATTTAATTATCATCACCGGAGTTTTCCTGATTTTAACAAAAACTTTCCAGGTCAAAAACTCATTATTTCAGAATCGACATCGGGATTAATGACGCGTGGTTTTTACCCAATGCCATCCGATAGTATGTTTATTTGGCCCGACCGTTACCCCCCGAGTGGTAAACCAATAGGAAATCCTGAACAGCAATGTTCTGCTTACGACAATTGCCATGTACCGTGGGGGTCGACACACGAAGAAAGTTGGAAAGTGGTGAAAAAATACGATCACATTTCGGGAACGTACATTTGGACAGGATTTGATTATTTGGGCGAACCAACTCCGTATTGGTGGCCTTCGCGAAGTTCGTATTTTGGAATCATTGATTTGGCCGGATTCCCCAAAGATGTGTACTACATGTACCAAAGCGAATGGACAGACAAAGATGTTTTGCACGTTTTTCCGCACTGGAACTGGCAGCCCGGACAAATGGTAGATTTGTGGGTTTATTATTCGAATGCCGATGAGGTTGAACTTTATGTGAACGGAAAATCTCTTGGAACAAAAACCAAACAAAATGATGAACTTCATTTGGTTTGGCAGATCCCGTTCGAACCGGGAAGTGTAAAAGTCGTTTCAAGAAAAAATGGGAAAGTTGTACTGGAGAAGGAAATAAAAACTGCTGGTGAAGCTTCCGGACTAAACGTAACGGCCGACCGTTCTGAAATAGTTGCTGACGGCGAAGACCTTTCCTTTGTTACTGTTGAAGTGGTAGATGAAAAAGGAACAATGGTTCCCGATGCAGGAAATCAAATTCAGTTTGAAATTAGTGGAGAAGCAAAAATTGTGGGCGTTGATAATGGAAATCCGGTAAGCCACGAATCGTTTAAAGGTTCAACAATAAAAGCTTTTAACGGAAAATGTCTGGTTGTTATTCAGGCAGGCGAAAATGCGGGTGAAGTTGTATTAACTGCCAAAAGCAAAGGATTAAAAGAAAATAAAGTAAATATTAAAATCAAAAAGTAAAAACCAATGAAAATCAAGTCATTATTATTTATTTTAACAGCGGTGATTCTTGCTGGCTGTTCTGGCCTTAAAAACGAAGCAATCGTTTTTAATTCTCCTAACGAAACCAATAAAATTCAATTCGATTTAAAGGAAGGAGTACCGTATTATTCTGTATCTCATTCCGGAAAGCAAGTTGTAAATCCATCAAAACTTGGGTTTGTTTTTTCTGAGAACGAAACTTTAAATTCAGAATTTAAACTGATTGATTCAAAAACTTCTACTTTCGACGAAACCTGGGAACAGGTTTGGGGCGAAAAAAGATTTATTCGGAATAATTATAGTGAATTATTGGTAACCTTAGAGGAACAAAAAACGAAAAAGAAACTCGAAATTCAGTTTCGGGCTTTCGACGATGGCGTTGCTTTTCGTTATCTGTTTCCTGAGCAGGGAATTACC
>JBNKOT010000322.1:0-11887 GCA_050294855.1 Draconibacterium sp.
ATTGGAGTTTCATCCCAATATCCTTTTCCTGCGTCCTGGTAGTCATTTGTAGTTTGAAAATCACCAGTAGCTTCATCAATTTGTTTTTCGAAAGCTCCGGTTTCGTCGTTTTCTTTATACACATAATACAAAGCATCTCCATTGGCAGGATCTACACCTGCATAATCGTAACTAAAGAAATCGTATCTCGAACGACCAACTTCCCAACGTTTTGTTCCGGTAACCAGTGGATCAGGAATTTCAGTAATCTCATTTTTGAATGTAGAAGCCTGTACTCCAAGATCCCATTTAAAATCGCCTTTGTTTAAAATGTGTCCTGTTAAACTAAGTTCAATTCCCTGATTGAACATGGTTGCAATGTTTGCAGGTCCTTCGCTTAAACCATTCGATAATGGAAGTGGCACATTATAAAGAAGGTCGGTTGAGTTCTTTTTGTAGAATTCGATCGATCCGTCAAGACGCTGATCAAATAATCCAAAGTCTAATGCAACGTCCCAACTTTCAACAGTTTCCCAGGTTAAACCGTTGTTTCCAAGATCTGACCAGTAAATTCCTGGATCACCTGCATTCGGGAACAATGAATAACGCGGCTGCGAAATATAATAGTCTCCAAGATCATCGTTACCAACCTGTCCGAATGAAGCTCTTAATTTCAAGTTATCAACAAAAGATACACTTTCCATAAAACCTTCCTGATCTATTCTCCAAGAAGCACCTACCGAGTAGAAATTACCCCAGCGTACGTCTCTGGCAAAAACAGAAGATCCGTCTCTACGAGCAGAAGCACTGATGTAATACTTATCTTGATAGTTGTAATTTACCCTTGCGAAATAACCTTCAGTTTTCTTTTCGGTTGTTGATCCATCGAGCGAAGAAATTACTGCAAAGTTATCGAACTCATAAATACCCGCAGCAGTTTGAGTATTTTTCATACCAAAAGATCCGGTGAAATGACGATCGAAACTTTCGTGACCAGCAGTTACATCAAAGTTATGTCCACTGTCTAATCGTTTATTATAAGAAACTACTTGTGTAAAGTTTTTAACCGTACGGCGGTTTCTCGACTCACGATATCTTCCAGATGGAGCACCATCACCAACACGGTCGTTTTCGTATCTTTTATTAAAAAAATCGTTAATGTTTAATCCGTATTTTACAGAAGCAGTTAAACCATCAACAATGGTAAAATCGGCATAATATCTAGCTCCAATATTATTTGATTTACTAATATTATTATTAAACTGTGCTTCAGCAAGTGCATGACGTCCAGGATTAGTAGGTCTCGACTGAATACCATATTCAGAATAACCTTCACCATAATCGTATTGTTTTTCACCAGCTGCATCAAGAATATACTCTCCGGTTCCCGGAGTAACTAAATAAACAGGATAAATAGATCCCATATTTTTTGCAAAACTAAATGGATTCACAATCGAACTGCTTCCAGCACCATTAGTTCCGTTAGTAGTTGAAAGCGACATATCCATGTTACCTCCAATACTTAACCATTTTGTTGGTTTAAAATTGGCATTAAGACGAGTTGTTAAACGATCGTAATCACTGGTAACAACATAACCTGTTTCGTCTAAATAAGAACTAGAGAAATAAATGTCGTGTTTATCGCCACCACCCGAAATATTGATTGAGTAGCTTTCTCTTTGTCCTCTTCGTTCCATAGCATCGTACCAATCCAGTCCCTGGGAAATTACGTCTGCATTTGGATTTAATTTACCGTCTGTTCCAACAATTTGGTCGTTTGCAACATTAAACGGATTGTAACCTAAACGGTTAAAAATTGTGTTTGAAGCTTCTTGTGCAGGATTATCTACATCCAGAGTATTTTTATATGCTTCCCACATTAATTCGTAATACTCACCCGGACTAGCAGCATCGTATTCTGGAATTGCTTTTGATACTACACCTACTTGTGCAGTTACATTTACTCTAATTCCATCCGATCTTTTACCACTTTTTGTAGTAATCATTACTACACCGTTAGCAGCACGCGAACCATAAAGAGCAGTAGAAGCAGCATCTTTTAAAATGGTCATTGACTCGATGTCTTCGGGTGCGATATTACCTAAAGAACCTTCGAACTGAACACCATCTACTATGTATAATGGAGCCGTCGAACCATTTAAAGTTCCAACTCCACGAATCACAATACTTGGCGAAGATCCCGGCTGACCTGAAGCCGAAAGTACCTGAACACCAGTCGTAGATCCTTCGATAGCCGAAATAACCGATGAAACAGCTCTTGTTTCAAGTTCTTCTGCACCGATCACTTCTGCAGATCCTGTAAAAGCTTCTTTTGTAGATGTTCCGTAAGCAACAACCATTACTTCTTCAAGTCCTAAAATATCGGCTTTTAGAACCGCATTTACAACCGAACCCGTTACCGGAGCTTCAATTGTTTTCATTCCCACGAATGAGAAAATAAGTGTTTGAGCATCTTGTGGCACATCGATACTATAAGCACCATCGATGTTTGTAATAGTTCCCAAAGTGGTACCTTTTACGACTACAGAGACTCCAGGTATAGAAGTTCCATCATTGGCACTTGTTACAGTACCCGTAATGGTTCTTACCTGTGCATTTACTATTTGCGTTCCTGCAATAAAAATGCAAATCAAAAACAGCGTAAGTTTTTTCATAGAAAAAATTTTAAAATTTGATTTGTTAAATAATTTTCAACTTTAAAAATTACAAATAGACAAACACACCTCCTTAACAAGAAACGCATCTGCCCATCCGAAATTAGTTTTTACCCTTCAATCTTGAATATGTATTCAAGTATTATTCTTAATTACAAAAATATGTTAAAATATTTAAAAAAAAATAGAATTAATAAAATACCAGCATGTATTTTATTAGGTGTTTCTATTTCGTTTTATACTTCACGTTTTCAATGTTTGTATATTTGCCGCAGATAATAAATCGATTTAATCTCAAAACGTGTAATAAAACTAGAAATTTGGAATTTAAGATACCTGATTTTTACCATTTTAATCCCACATGCGAATATGCAATTGCCAACGGCACCGACTCATGGCAGCCCAATAAATTGCTAACAAAAATGGAATCTGATCTGGAGACTTTGCCTTTGTTTTACGCGACCTCAAAAGATTATTTAATTGTTAGTAGAAAACCGTCAAAACAGTTTATTGAAACTCTGGAGCGCTTAAATATTGAGATTCCAATGTTTATTTTTCGAAATGAAATATTAAACCACGATTTTTTTTCGATTAAAAAGGGAGACCTAAAACCCTGGGGATGGAGTCCGGCCGAACACAAATTTTTAGCTCCTTTAAAAGAGACTTGTTCCGAATCGTTCAAAAACTCGCCGGTTTTTAGCTGGCTGCCGGAGCATAAAAATATCTATTCGAGAAAATTTGCAGCCAGCATTTTAAAAACAATGCTCGACGATTTTACGAACGAGGTTTTTATTCCAAAGCAGCAGTTAACAACGGCTTGTACCACACAGTCCGAAATCGAAAACCTGGTTCAGCGTTGGGGACAGCTTATGATAAAAGCACCCTGGAGCAGCTCCGGACGGGGTTTACAAACCATTCGAAAAACTCCGGTTCATCCAAAAGTTTGGGCTAAAATATTTAGTTTTATCAACGAACAAGGATACGTAACTGTTGAGCCCTATTTAAACAAAGTACTCGATGTGGCCTTTCAGTTCGAAATGATAAAAGGGAAAGTAAATTTTCTGGGAATCAGCAATTTTTCGACCGATTACAAAGGACAATACAATGGGAACAGTTTAAACGGGCTTCCTGATTCTTTGGACAAAACACTCATCGACTTTGTACATTTATTGCCCGAAAAAATAATTCCATCTATCATTACAATTCTCGAAAGAAGCGATCTGTCAAGATATTACGAAGGAATTTTTGGTGTAGATACACTTGTTTATTCCGACAAAAACAACCAACTAAAAGTAAATCCATGTTTAGAAATTAATGTTCGTCATAACATGGGATTACTTTCGATACGCCTCGAAAAATTGATACATTCAGAAAAAAAAGGAATATTCAGAACGTATTATAATCCGGGCACTTCGTTCTACAACTTTACAAAAGAAATGAAAACAAAACATCCATTAAAACTAAAAGACCATAAAATTGAATCCGGATTTTTCCCTTTAACCGAAAGCACCGAAGACAAGCTATTTGGCGCTTATCTACTTGTTTGATTTCAGGAACTGGTTTTCTAAATCTATTTTACTAATTTTAGAAGATTGATACTTACTTTATGAATTTAAACCAAACGATATGCACAAAGATGCTGACCGAGAGAAGAAAGTAAAGACCATTTCTAAGAAAAATTACGAAAAAGAACTCAATCTGCTTCAGATCGAATTGGTAAAATTGCAGGAGTGGATTAAATTAAAAGGGCTAAAAGTTGTTGTTTTGTTCGAAGGACGCGATGCCGCCGGAAAAGGCGGAACAATAAAACGAATTCTTCAAACGCTAAATCCGCGGATTTGCAGAGTGGTTGCGTTGGGAACACCTACCGAACGCGAAAAAACACAATGGTATTTTCAACGCTACGCAGCACATTTACCGGCAGCCGGAGAAATGGTATTATTCGACAGAAGTTGGTACAACCGTGCCGGGGTAGAAAAAGTTATGGGATTTTGCACCAACGACGAATATTGGGATTTTTTACGTTCGTGCCCCAATTTCGAACGAATGCTGATTCGTTCCGGAATAATTCTGGTAAAATATTGGTTTTCGGTAAGCGAAGAAGAACAGGAGAAACGTTTTTTGGGTAGAATTAAAGATCCTACCAAACGCTGGAAATTAAGTCCGATGGATTTAAAATCGCGCGAATTTTATGTAGAATATTCGAAAGCAAAAGATGAAATGTTTTCGTACACCGACACAAAAATAAGTCCGTGGTTTATGGTTGATGCCGACAATAAAAAACGTGCCCGCTTAAATTGTATCCATCATTTGTTATCAAAAATTCCATACAAAGATCTTACTCCCGAGCCAATTGAATTGGCAACAAGAAAAGACAGCAAAGGTTATGTTCGTCCTCCGATCGATGAAATGACTTATGTTCCGGAAATTTTCTAAACTAGTTGTCGCGGGTTTTTGTCATATCGAAAAGGTGTGCAGCTTGTTCGCCTAAAAATCCCGAGAACAATTCTGTTGAACCGTTTTCCTCTACAAATCCGCGTTGTGCCAACTCGTAATATGCATAAGTCCAGGTAATATTTTCGATACCGTCTTCTCCTTTCACCTGTACTTCTTCTTTTACTGCTTCTGTTGCCGACTGCTGTAATTTACTACCTTTCTGCCCTTCGATAGTGGTTTTCATCGGAACGCCGGCCAATTCCAATCCTTTGCAGGTGCTTTCTAAATCGGGCCATTCGGCAACTTCCTGATAATTAATAAACGCTGTAAAATGATTGACCGAATTTCCGTGCAACAAAACCCAGGCAGCATATTGCGAAACATCGTTTAATTTCAGCACATCTTGTTTTAACGGAATCGACCACGGCCGACGGAAATATTGAACCAGATCGGCAATTAATAAATGAGCAGCCTCGGTTGGCAACTCGCCTCTTTCATTTAATTTACCAAGCAATTCGATGCTGTTATCGCTTAATAAATAAGGAGTATCTTTTACCGATTTATGAATGATTTCCTGTGCCCACTCGGGCAATAAACTAACTTCGAGCTGACTAACAAAAATCTTTGGAAACATCTTATCGGGGTGTTCAAAATGAACTGCATTTAATTTCTTTTTGGGGAATTCGTAGTTTTTTACAGGAACATATTCCAGGCAATTCAACAAATGTTTAATGGCTCTGATTCCTTCGGGCTGCTCTCCGGTATGCGTATTAAAAGTTCGTAAGGCAATATGATCGTTTACAACTTTCCCTCCCCTTTGCCTTACTAATTCGACATATTTACCGGCGTAAGCAACACGTTTAATGTATTGTTCCCACAAGCCGTCGAGCAATGCTTTTGTTATTTGTTTTGCCGTCTTTTTCATACAACTATTTTTTTCACATAAATGAAACTTCGATAATCATTAAAATATATTCTGTTGGATATGGCATACCGAAAGCCGCAACACATTCATTTTTACAAGAATGTATAGGTTTTGGTTACTAAATAAATGATGTTTAAAAGTATTGTTTTTAGGAAATAAATGCTTTATGAATAACTATTTCTGACTTGTGTTTTTCATAAATTCGAGCACATCGTTTTTATCAAAAAAAGTGGTTGCACCACGTTTTGTAGTATTCAATGCACCCGCACCGTTTCCAAATTCAAGTGCTTCCTGAATGGTTTTTCCATCGAGATAGTAGTGAAGAAAACCGGCACAAAATGCAATTCCCGATCCAATGTTATCTACCATTTCAACATCGTATCCGGCATCGTAGAAAACACCCCGTATGTTGTGATAGGCAAACACCCCTAAACTTCCACGGGTAATTAAAATGAGTTTTACTTTATATTTTTTTGATAAAAGTTTTCCAAAGTCCTCAATGTTTTCCGATTCTAGATTCAATGCATTTTCAAGAAAAGGAATTTCTTTTTCTTTGATTCGAACAATATCGGACTGCCCCAACAAGTTTTCTACCACTTTTTTGTCGAAGAAATGCTCGAAAAGTTTGAGGTCAAAAAAATGCAGTGAATCGGGCGATTCTTTGATCAGTTCGCGAATGGTATTTTTAGAAATACCAAAACGTTGTGGCAACAAACCATAAAACAAACAGTTGGCGTAACGGCCCAGTTTTAAAGCTTCGGCAGAAAACTCGATATGATCGAAAGCAACATCCTGTTTTACTTCGTAAAACGGTTCGTTTTTATCGTCAAAAGTAATATTGACTGTTCCGGTTGGAAACTCATCGTCGATTTGAATGTTACGGTCAGAAACGTTGAGTTCTTCCAACCGATCCAAAGCTTCGTGTCCCAACTCGTCGTATCCCAGCCGCGACAATAAAAAACCTTTTTCTCCGAAAGAATTACAACGAAAAATCATATTCAGAGGTGTTCCTCCCAATATTTTTTCGTTGGGTAGTATGTCCCAAACAACCTCTCCGAATGCAACGATTTTTTTCACTACCAATTAATTTAGGCCGTCAAAAGTAAGCATAATTATAAGCTATTCAAATTAACGAATATTAAAAATCTTTGGCGATGTCACTTGAATTCATTCTTTATACCGAATAAAAAGAAGCAGAATTCATCATTTCAAACGCAACTCTAAAACATTTTTTACTTTTAGTCGTTCATCTTTCAAAATTATCTGAATGAACTTTTTAGCACATATCTATTTATCGGGGACCAACGAAAAAACTTTGGTGGGCAACTTTATTGGCGATTATGTGAAAGGTAAAAAATACGAAAAATACCCGACTTCGATAAAAGAAGGAATTCTTTTGCATCGGCAAATCGACTATTTTACCGATACTCATTTAAAATTTCGCGAAGGAAAAAAACTATTGGTCGACGATTTTGAACTTTATTCGGGAATTATTATGGATTTGTTTTACGACTATTTTTTAGCAAAAAACTGGAGCCGTTATTCCGATGTTTCACTTCGCGAATTTTCGAAATGGGCACATGCCGTGCTTTTAACCAATTTTATTCATTTACCGGCGCGGGTGCAGGCTTTCCTTCCTTTTCTTATTCAAAACAAACGACTGGAATCGTATGCCAGAAAAGATGGCATTCAAAAATCGCTCGAAACCATGAGCCGATACACCTCTTTGCCCAATAAAGCAGAAACTGCCATTCAAATTCTGAAACTGAATTTCGATTTTTTTGAAAATAATTTTACTTCGTTCATGGCAGACGTCATCGATTTTGTTGAAACCAATTATGTAGTAAGCATAAAAAAGCCCGATCTAATAACCGGGCTCTGATTAAATATTTTGCGTTTTACGCCAGCATTTCGAAATAGGCTTCCTCGTAAAAGAATTTCGATTCGTTAAAAGCAGGCTCTAGATCGTCGATCCAAATGGCATCCGGATCGTATTTGGCAAAAAACGGTTTCCCGACCCAACCTGGATCTCTGCCCTGTAAAAAGTTAAGTACAAATACTTTTTCGCCTTTTATTTCCGAAACACCAACAACCTGTACTTTACCCGGATCGCACGACATACTTGGCCCTTTTACTGTTCTGCAAATTCCACTCACCTGATTGTAGGCATTTCGGTAAATTTGCCACGCCCGATTTAAAGAAACTGCAAAATAATCCTGAGCTCCGGTATCTCTGGCAATAAACATGTAATACGGAATAACTCCCAATTTTACCTGTTCTTTCCAGTTTTCGGCCCAAATTGAGGAGTTGTCATTAATCTTGCGCAAAATTGGCGATTGCGAGCGAATTTGAACTCCGGCTTCAATTAGTCTTTTAATGGCAGCACGAACAGCATCAGTTTGCAATTCGCGCGGATGATTAAAATGTGCCATCATTGCCACATTGATTCCTCTCTTTTTTACTTTCTTAAACAGGCGGATTAAACCGTCGGCATCTTCGTCGGTTGTGTATCGATATGGCCAGTAAGCCAGCGATTTAGTGCCAATTCTAATATTTTTTAAATTCGGAATATCTGCATTAAGCAAGGCATTAAAATACTCTTCGAAAAACCGGGTTTTCATTACTGCCGGGTCGCCACCGGTAAACAACACATCGGTTACATGTGGATTTGCTTTTAGGTAACGCACCATTTTATCTGCCTCTTTCATTGCAAATTTAAAGTCGTTTAAAGCAAACTGCGGCCAACGGAAACAGAATGTACAATAGGCATGACAAGTTTGCCCCTGTGTTGGGAAGAACAACATAATCTCTCTGTATTTATGTTGAATTCCGGTTAATTTTTCTCCTTCAAAATCGGGGATATTATTGTTCTGACCAGCCGGATTTGGATTTAATTTCAGCCTTATTTTAGTAACTTCTTCCTGCACAACTTTTCGCGACTGATTATTTTCCAGCAGTGTGGCTACCTTATTAAAACTCGTTTCATCGAGCATTTCTCGTTGCGGGAAATTCAGAATAAAAAAAGGATCGTTCTTAAAATTTTTCCAATCAATTAATTCATCCACTACATAATTGTCGGTTTTAAAAGGCAATACCGTTCCCACTACCTCTATCTCAAATTTCTGTTCCTCTGTTAGAAACTCCATTTGTGGTATTTGCCTGAAATTATGGAGCGAATATGGTTTATACTTCATACATAATAATTTAAAGAACTACTGCTATAGCTTTTTTTACTCTTATTTGTCTGCTGTCTAGACAAAAATCCGTTTTAAAATAAGTTTGGATTTTTTAATAGAACACCCCAAAGTTACAAAAAATAATGATGTTAAAAAAGGGCTGATACATGCTGTGTAACCGGTTATACCAAAGTGTCTAGAACTTTTCGAACCTGCTTGCGTCTAAACGAATAAAGATAAAAAGGAGTATTGTAAACGACCACAATGATGAACCACCATAGCTGAAAAATGGTAAAGGAATTCCGATGACTGGCATTAATCCAATTGTCATTCCGATGTTTACCATAAAATGAAAAAACAGGATTACTGCCACAGCATAACCATAAATCCGCGAAAAACCGGAGCGTTGTCGTTCGGCCAGCCAAATTAATCGCAACAACAAAAACAAAAAGAGGACAATAATCAGCGAGGTTCCGGCAAATCCCCATTCTTCGCCAACGGTACAAAAAATAAAATCGGTGCTTTGCTCAGGTACAAAGTCGAATTTGGTTTGTGTTCCATTTAAATATCCTTTCCCGAGTAATCCACCCGATCCAATTGCAATTTTACTCTGGTTAACATTATATCCTGCCCCCAAAGGATCAGACTCAATTCCCAACAATTCATTAATTCTGGCCTGATGATGTGACTCCAGTAAATTTCTGAAACCGTAATCTACCGTAAGTGTAAATAATACCGAACCTAAAAAAATCATCGAAATAAGACTGTAATTGGCAATTCGTTTTCGTAGGTTATAAATCAGGATGATAATGGCTCCAAGTATTGATCCGGCAATAATAACATCGGCAACCGAATACTTATTATTCAGCACCAGGTTTGCAATAAAAAAGATTACAATACTCAAAGTGTAGATTCCCAAGATCGGGTAAAATTGCTTAAATTTTGTATTTACAATGAAATAGATCAGCAAGGCAACTCCTAACATGATTAATGCAAGCACCAGGTTGGAAACTATTAATGCAAGCACAAAAAGAACGCCGATCAGAAAACCAAAAAAGAGTACCACTCCCGACAAGCCTTCGCGAAATAAAACAAATACAAACGAAAAATAAACCAGTGCTGAACCGGTATCGTTTTGCAACAGAATAAAAATAACAGGAGTAAATATAATTGCAGAAATGGTGAGTAACGATTTTATTTTATGGATTTTAAAACCAAAAGTATTCATGTATCGCGCCAGAAACAAAGCCGTTGCAAATTTCGTAAATTCCGAAGGCTGAAAACCAAATCCGCCGACACCAAACCACGATCGTGCACCGTTAATTTCTTTCCCGACAAACAATACGAGAATTAAAAGGAATACCAAAATTCCATAAATGAAGAAGGAAAAGAAAACGTAAAAATTGGTGTCGGTGAGTAAAATAAGAAAACCCAAAACCAGTGCTGCGCCAATCCAAATGAGCTGTTTCCCGTACCGTTGCGAAGTATCGAAAATGCTTTGATACTCCTCGTTATAAACTGCTGCATAAATATTTATCCAACCTAAAAACACCAGCACCACAAAAAGAAGGATGGTGATCCAGTCTAAATTTGCCCAAATATTATTTCTTTTTGGCATATTATCGTGGATTATAAGTGCTTAATAAATTGGTTTCAATCATTTGTTTTTCCAGCCACAATTTACCCGAAGAAATGGTATCAGTGAGGTATTTCTCCACCATTAAACTTGCCATTGGCGCGGCATGCGTCGCTCCAAACCCACCATTTTCGACATAAACAAAAATGGCGATTTTGGGATTTTCGCGCGGAGCAAAAGCAACAAATACAGAATGATCAGATCCATGAGAATTTTCAACAGTACCAGTTTTCCCACACATTTCAATTCCCGGAACTTGAATTTTATAAGTGATTATACTCTCCTGAACCGATTTCGACATTCCGGTAATAATCGGTTCGAAGTGTTTTTTATCAATAGCCACTTCATGTCTCATTTTAAATTCTCCGGATATCGTGTCATTTTCAATCTCCTTAATGATATGGGGAGCGATATAATAACCACGATTCGCAAGAAGTGCTCCATAATTTGCCATTTGCAAGGGTGTAACACCAAGTTCTCCTTGCCCAATTGACAAAGAACGAACAGTTAAAGCACTCCAGTGTCCTTTCCCATAAATTCCGTTGTACAACGATTCGGAGGGTAAATCGCCGGCCAAAGCATTCGAAAAATCGCTGCTTATTTTTTGCCCTATACCAAAACTAGCTACGTAATTTCGCCAAATATTAAAACCTTCTGCTGTAGTAGGATAATTATTGATAATCCCTTTAAAAGTATTCCATAAAAATGGATTACACGATCCTTTAATTGCTTCAACAACACCAATACTTCCATGGTCGTGGGTACATCGAATTGGAATTGCGCCATCGCCATAACAAGTATAATGAGTATGTAAATTCACCGCACCTTCTTGTAAACCAATCAACATAATCAGAGGTTTGAACGTTGATCCGGGTGGATATTTTGCCTGCAGCGACCGGTTAAAAAGTGGTTTTAAAGTATCGGATTCAAGTGCCGCATAATTATGCCCCCGAACTCGTCCAACCAAAAGACCGGGGTCGTAAATCGGGGCACTTAACATGGCCAGCACTTGGCCGGTGGCCGGTTCGATGGCAACTACACTTCCTTTTTTATTTTGAAA
>JBNKOT010000323.1:0-3428 GCA_050294855.1 Draconibacterium sp.
GAAGTTTTTGTCGGTATCTTTTAAATTATTCACCGTTTTGCAGGCGTGTAAAACCGTTGCGTGATCTTTGCTACCAATTTGTGCGCCAATACTTGCCAGCGAGTATTTGGTCAGACTTTTCGAAAAGTACATGGCAATTTGCCGTGCCTGAACGATTTCTCTTTTCCGTGTTTTTGCTTGCAAAGCGTCAACAGGCATGTTAAAGTAATCGCAAACCACTTTCGAAATGTATTCGATAGAAAGTTCTCTTTTCGAATTTTTAACTAATTTATTGATGAGTTTTGCGGCCAGTTCTAAAGTGATTTCTCGTTTGTTTAGCATCGATTGTGCCAGCAACGAAACCAGTGCACCTTCCAGCTCGCGAACATTATTTGTTACGTGCGATGCAATGTATTCCAATACTTCGTCAGACAATGTAATGCCATCTTTATACACTTTGCGACGCAGTATTTCCATACGGGTTTCAAAATCGGGAGTTTGCAAATCGGCTGTTAATCCCCATTTAAAACGCGATAATAACCTTTGTTCCATCCCTTTTAATTCGATAGGAGGTTTATCAGAAGTTAGAATCAATTGTTTTCCCATTTGGTGTAAATGGTTGAAAATATGGAAAAATGTTTCCTGTGTTTTTTCTTTTCCTGCAAATTCGTGAACATCATCCAAAATCAAAACATCAATCATTTGATAGAAATGAAGAAAATCGTTTCGGTTGTTGTTACGTGTTGCTTCGGTAAATTGTGTTTGAAATTTATTGGCGTTTACATACAACACCACTTTATCTGGAAACTGCTCTTTTACCTGAATACCAATTGCCTGTGCCAAATGTGTTTTTCCTAAACCTGAATTACCATAAATCATTAATGGATTAAAGGCTGTACCTCCAGGATTTTGCGAAACGGCAAAACCTGCACTTCTTGCCAATCGGTTACAATCTCCTTCAACAAAATTATCAAAAGTATTATCCGGTTTCAGTTGTGGATCGATTTGCAATTTCTGAATTCCGGGAATGATAAACGGATTTTTAATTGCAGCTCTGTCGTCGGCTTTTAACGGAACAGTTAAAGGCTTATTCTGAATTTTAGTATTATTATTGGTTGGGTAGCTTACGGTGTAAGGCTCGTTTCCATTTTTGTTGCCCATTACAACATTATATTCGAGCTTTGCGCCATTTCCCAATACCATACGAAGTGTTTTTCGCAGGATATCAATAAATTGTTCTTCCAAGTATTCGTAAAAGAATGCACTGGGAACTTGGATGGTTAAAACTCGCTCGTTAAGTTTTACAGGAACAATGGGCTCGAACCAGGTTTTGAAACTACTGCCGGGCACATTATCTTTAATAATGTTCAAACATTTCTCCCATGCAGATTTATATTCTTCATTCATTTAGTGAAGTAGGCTTTTTTGAAGTTCAACAATTAAGATACACTTGGTAATTCCATGACAAAATTTGCGAAAAAAAAGTTAAAAAAAAAATCAAAAATGGGTTGATAATTTGCAATCTGTTATATTGTTTTCTTTATCAGGAGTTTAAAAATTAATATTTTTTGAAATTTATTAACACGCAGTCAATCAGCACATTAGCTTTAAATGTTTGATTAACAACTGTATAACTGGTAGGTAGTGGTTGGGTGTTTTGTTGATAACTCGTTTAAAACTGTAACATATTGAAAATTAGTGTAATGATTTAAGCGCTTTTTCAAGTTTTATCAACCGTCCATTTTTAAAAGCGATAATGGTTGCCTCGGGGAATTTTTTACGCACCGTTTCGTGCAATTTTGCAATTTCGACATACGATCCTGTGGATCCAACCAAATACGAAAAAGCACCACTCGATGCAAATTCTTCTACCTTATCAATTCCATCAAAAATATCGGCTTTTGTTGTTATTTGATTTTCGGTTGAAACAAGATGAACCTTAAAAACAATATTTTTTGAGTTTCCATTTTTGTTTGCACTGATGTAATATTCTTTTCCAAAGTCTAATGCCGAAAACTGAAGGTATCTTTTTGGATTGGCCTGAATATCGATCAACAAATAGCTTAAATTGTCGGTGAGGCTTTTAATCGATTCGTACAACTGGTCGTCATTCAGTAGCAGTCCGGCAGTATTTTCGTCGTTGTTTAATTTTTCGAGGAGAACAAGAATTTGTTCCGAGGCTTTTGTTATGTTGTCAACAATTGGCGAAACCGAAAATGTTGACAAGGTATCGCTAAAGCTGGCCAGATTCTGCATTGTTTTTTCAAGCTCTTTTGTATTCTCATTGAATGTGTTTGTAATTTCTTCGACGTTTGAAATGATTTGTTTGATGCTTCCTTTTTCAGAAGAAACAATACTCTCGAGATTGGCCGTTGTGTGTTCCATGTTTTCTACTGTCCGGTTGATATTGGCAAAACTTTCGGTCAGATTCTGTCGGGCGTCTTCGTTAAAAATTACGGTGAGTACTGTAATTGCTGAATCGAGTGTACTCAACAGTTGTTCGGCTTTGTTTTTTATCGGAAGTACCTGCAAACTTACCTGTTCTTTTAGATCGTTTTCGATGGCACCTGGAATTGTATCGTTGTCTTGATAAAGTTCGTCTTCGTTGCTAATGATCATTTTTACCGAGCGCGTTCCCATAATATCGCTGCTCACAATTTGAGCGACCGAATTAATCGGCAAACGAAACGACTCGTCGATCATAAAAGTCACAATAAGATTTCCATAATTTTGTGGATCAAATTCGATGGTTTTAACCTGTCCGATCTGATAACCATTCATGGTTACTTTGCTCGATTCTACCAACCCGTCGATACGCTCGTAAATCACATGATAGGTGTTGTATTGTTTAAAAATGTCGTTTCCTTTCAGGTAACTGATCCCCCAAATTAACATGGTAATGGAGACAACAATTAAAAAACCGAGTTTTGAATATTTAGAAATCTTCATTCTGTTTTTATTCTTTTTGAGTTAAACATGTAAATTTAGGTAATTCGCGCTGCAATTACATTTTTCCGAGTGCTTTTTTAAGCGATATTGACTTATTGTTCTCAAATGCCACAATAAAGGCATTCTTAAATTTTTTCTGAATTCTTTTTTGTTCTGTTTCTGCTGCATCCAGCGTTTTAAATTTTCCAGAATAGTATCGATTGATTTTTTTTGATTCGATCATATAAATGTTCTTTTCGCCTTTAAAGTTATCAGGAGTGGTTTCCAGTTTATTTTTTAGCGCCATTATTTGAACCGAAAAATGAATATGTGAGTTGTTTAAGCTCGAAGATTTTTGGGTTTCAACAGTCGTTTTTTCTATTGTATCTTTCTCCTTGATTTCTTTCCCGTTGGCTTCCGAAATTCCGGCAACAAGATTAAAGCTGCTGTTCTCTTCAATCTTATTTTTATAGATTTCGAAGGCGCTGAAAATTGCTTCTGAAAGCTTTGTTTTTCCAGTT
>JBNKOT010000324.1:0-9968 GCA_050294855.1 Draconibacterium sp.
TTTTATCGAAAGCTACCACTGCATTTTGTTCTCCGCCGGTTACATAAACTACTTTGTTCTCAACCAAAAGCGGAGCTTCTGCATCGCCATGATTATGAATGGCACCTTTGTATTTTTCGACTGCATTTACCTGCCAGATTATTTTTCCGGATTGAACATCTACACAACTCAACTGCCCGGTACCACTTGAAACGTACAATTTTCCGTTTTCGTAAGTTGGTGTACTGCGGCTGTCGATGTACGATGCTGTCCATGAACGTCCGTAAGAAACATCCCAAAGTAAATCGCCATTTAAATTATAGGCTGAAAGAATATCAACTGTATCTTCTTTAATTCCGGTAATAAAAATGGTTTCATCGACAAGAATCGGCTGCGAATAACCTTTACCAACACCTTCGATTTTCAGCCATAATTCGGGACCTGTTGCGGGCCACTGTTTTAATAAACCCGTTTCATTGTACACCCCGGAACGTTGATCACCACGAAATTCGACAATCTCCTGAGCTAAAAGCGTTGATGAGATGAGTAGAAAAATTATGGTGATTTTGTTCTTCATAATAATTGTTGAAATGCAAGATATTTAAAACCTGAAGACGTAATGTATTCGTCTTTATGGTTAATACATTATTTTGCAGCTATGTCGTAAACCATTAAAATATCGCCATGACGAATTAATAATTTTCCGTCGGCAATAAATGGATGCGCCCAGTGAGGACCGGCTCCTTTTTTTATTTTAAACTGGCTGATTACCTGAAAACCTTCGGGATCGGGTAAAACCAGACCTACATTTCCTTTTTCGTTGTATACATATAAAAGGTTGTCGGCCATTACCATTGCACCTTTTGTATCCCAGTTGTGAACGTAATAAATTTCACCGTTGTCCCATTTCATACAAATCCATTTGCCGCGTTTGTTGTCGCGCCAGTTGGAACCGTATAAATATCCGTCTTTTAGAATTACACCATGGTGATGATTATCGAAAGTATGGTCTACAAATTTTTCGCTGACAGATGTTCCGGTTGAATCCATTTTTAACATCACTGCCGGATAATCGTAACCCATGGTTAGAAAGATTTCGTCGTTGTTGAACACGGGAGTATTTGTCCAGATTAAACCGGTTTGGTCGCCCCATTTTTCTTTAACAAAATATTTATAACTCCAGGCAATTTCACCTGTTTCAGGCAATAAAGCAATCAAATGAGTACCGGTTACGGCGAGTATATATTTAAAGTTTTTGTATTCGTAAATGGTTGCCGAAGCATAAGCTCGCGGTCCTTTCAACGATTTACTTTGCCAAACCAGATCTCCGGTGTTTTTATTAAAAGCAACAATGCTAGTTTTTTTCCCACCGGGCGAGCAAATCACCAAATCATCAACAATTAATGGAGTTTCTGAATTTCCCCAAATATGATATTCCGCTTCAAAATCCTTATCCACTTCAACCGACCAGATTACATCGCCGGTTTCGCGGTTGATACACGATAACCTTCCGGTTCCGCTTTGAACGTATATTTTGCCGCCATCAATTGTTGGAGTGCTTCGGGTGTCGGGAAACGATTTATTCCACGAACGTCCGTAAGGAATCTGCCATTTTATGTTTCCATCTACATCGATGGCCGATAAATAATCGAGCGTGTCGATCATCCCTGTAGTATAAATCATATCATCAACCAAAATTGGAGATGAATAACCTTTTCCAATTTTTTCGACCTCTAAGATAAGTTGAGGACCATCTTCTGGCCAGCTTGTCAATAAAGCAGAATCCCGAAAAATTCCATCGCGGTTTGGCCCGCGCCATTGTGTGATTTGCGCATTCGAATTCAGAAAAAAAACGATTATAATTAATCCCAGAATTAAATTCTTCATACAAAATAATTTTAGTTGGTTAATAGGAAATAGATTGGTTTTATTGAATTAAAATATTGAATTATTTAATTTTATAAGCAATTAAAACGTCGCCATGACGAACAAAAAGACGGCCATTATTGATTACCGGGTGTGCCCAGTGTTGTGCTGTTCCTAATTCCACTTTTGTTTCGCTGGTCACATTAAAACCATCTGGAGTTGCTTTTACCAAAGCCAGCTCTCCGCGATCGCTATAACAATACAGCATTCCGTCGGCATAAATTGTAACGCCTTTCCCGATTTCTTGCGATGTATATTTTTCTTCGCCTGTCTTCCAGTCGACACAGCGCCAATCGCGAGCATTATCGCCCGATCCGTATAAATAACCGTCAACAACAACTGCTCCTCCCATTCGGCTGTCGAGTTCCGTTTTAAACCATGCTTTAGAAACTGAAGAACCGTCGGCACTCAAATCCAAACGCACTCCACCTTGCCCGTATCCGCTAAAACAAAACAATCCGCCATCGTAAAAAATCGGTGTATTGGCGTGCACCTGCCAACGATTGGTTTGCGGATAATCCCACAACATTTTGCCCGTTTTTGCATCAACACCAATGATATGATCGGCTGTCATGGTTACCAAAAGTGTGCGTGTTGGAAGTTCGACCAAAAGTGGAGAACAGTAAGCCGACAAATCGCCTTTCCCGGGTGATGTCCAGATCAGGTCGCCAGTAAAACGGTTTAAAGCAACCACATTATTTTTTGTTCCTCCGGGTGTTATATAAACCATATCGTCTTTAATGGCAACGGTTTCGGTAACTCCCCAACGAATATTATTTCCATCGAAGTCGGTAAAACTATTTTTTGTCCATTTGACTTTTCCGTTGTTGGCATCCATACAAGTGAGAGTACCGAGCCCACTGTAAATGTACATCAAATCGCCATCGACAACGGGCGAAGTTCTTGCTCCCGGATAACTTTCGGTAAATTCCTTGCCATACGGAACTTTCCATTTTAATTTGCCGTCTTGCGATAATACAAATATGTACCCGATTGAATCAATCATCGATGAAATATAGATTGACCCGTTGGCAAAAACTGGCGATGAATGGCCTTCTCCCAAGCCCTCGAAATACCAAAGAATTTCGGGACCATCAGCGGGCCACGAAGTTAACAATCCGGTATCGTTATAAACACCGTTATTGTTTTCGCCGCGCCATTTAGTAGGCTCCTGAGCTGTTAAAAAAGTTGAGGTAAAAATAATTCCGACAAAAAGAACAAAAAGTTTTCTGATCATGACTTGTACATTTAATTTTTAACGGACTAAAAATAAAACCATTCGGCAAGATTACCAATTGCTTTTGTTAATTTAGTACTTGTCTAAATAGCATTGTTTTTGGCGTTTACGAACGATTTTAAGAATTGTTAACGCAAGAAAAAGCAAAAAAAAAGAGCCTCATAAAATGAAACTCTTTTCGATATCTTAAATTCCGATTAGGAAATTGTTTTTGCCATACGTTTGCGTTCGTGTTCATCTAAATAAATTTTACGAATTCGCATAAAATTTGGGGTAACTTCGATGTACTCGTCGTTTCGAATGTATTCCATTGCTTCTTCCAACGAAAACTTAATTGCCGGGGCAATACTTGTTTTTTCATCGGAACCGGAAGCACGCATATTCGACATTTTTTTCGTTCTCGAAATATTTATGGTCAAATCGTCCATACGAGTATATTCGCCAATTACCTGACCTGCATAAATATCTTCTCCCGGATTAACAAAGAAACGGCCTCTGTCCTGCATTTTATCGATAGAATAAGTAATTGCAGTTCCGGTTTCCAAACATATCAAAGCACCGTTTCTTTTCATTCCCAACTCGCCTTTCCAGGGTTCGTAACCCGAAAAACGGTGGGCCATAATTGCTTCACCTTCCGTTGCTGTTAACATCTGGTTTCTTAAGCCGATTAATCCGCGGGCAGGAATTTTAAATTCAAGATGTGCACGGTCATCGCTTACTTCGATATTCAAAATTTCGCCTTTCCTCAAAGTTACCAACTCAATTACTTTTCCCGAAAATACTTCGGGAACCTGAACGGTTAGCGCTTCAACCGGCTCGTTTTTTACGCCATCGATTTCTTTTATAATTACTTTTGGCTGCCCCAACTGAACCTCAAAACCTTCGCGTCGCATAGTTTCTACCAAAACCGAAAGGTGCATAATTCCACGTCCGTAAACCAAAAATGCATTGGCCGAACTTGTTTCTTCAACACGAAGTGCCAGGTTCTTTTCTGTTTCTTTCATCAAACGATCGCGCAACTGACGCGAGGTTACAAATTTTCCGTCTTTTCCAAAAAACGGCGAATTGTTGGCCACAAAAAGCATGCTCATTGTTGGCTCGTCGACATTAATCGGAGTTAATCCTTCGGGCTCTTCAAAATCGGCAACAGTATCACCAATATCAAAACCCTCCAGGCCTAACACGGCACAAATTTCGCCGCTAGGTACATTTTCTTTTGTTTTCTCCTTACCAAGACCTTCGAACAAGTAACATTCTTTTGCAACCGATTTTACAATGGTTCCGTTTCTTTTCACCAATGAAACTTTCGATCCCGGAATCAGTTCGCCGCGTGATACTTTACCAACAGCAATTCGTCCGGTATACGACGAATAATCCAGGGAAGTAATTCGCATCTGCACGGTTCCTTCTTTTGGTGTGGCTGCAGGTATATGCTCTAAAATTGTATCGAGTAAATAAGTTACATCGGTGGTTTCGTTTTTCCAGTCGTCACTCATCCAACCGGCTTTCGATGAACCAAAAACAGTTGGAAAATCGAGCTGATCTTCTGTAGCATCTAAACTAAACATCAAATCCAAAACTTTTTCCTGAGCAATGTCGGGAGTGCAGTTTGGTTTGTCGACTTTATTCACTACAACAATCGGTTTCAATCCTAACTCTACTGCTTTTTGCAACACAAAACGTGTTTGTGGCATTGGACCTTCAAAAGCATCAACTATCAATAAAACTCCATCGGCCATGTTTAAAACACGTTCTACCTCACCTCCAAAATCGGAGTGACCGGGAGTATCGATGATATTGATTTTTGTATCTTTGTAATGCACCGAAACGTTTTTCGAAAGGATCGTAATCCCACGTTCGCGCTCCAAATCATTGTTATCAAGAAACAATTCCTTGACCTCCTCGTTTTCTCTAAAAAGATTTGCCTGATGTAAAATCCGATCAACCAGTGTAGTTTTACCATGGTCGACGTGAGCAATAATTGCAATATTTCTAATTTCTTTCATTTCCTATTCTTACTGTTCCAAAATCAAATACAAACGATGGGCATAATTGTTTCAAAATCACTCATTTATTACAAAAACAAGCTACCCGCGCTGTAAATAAGCGCGCAAAAATAGAAAACTTCTTTACCTTAAAATCAGATTATAAAGCAATTCGGGTGATTTGGGGAGAAATTTAATATCAGGAAACACAGACCACCGAAATGGAACATTACGGACGCCCAATTGATTCATTTGTGAAACCTACTTCGTAGGACTTCTGAAAGCGGAAGTTGAATTGGCGTATTTTTTGGACCAGCCACCCACATTGCGTTAATACAACAAAACATTATCTGCAATTTCGATTGCCTCCTGACTTCCATTCCATTCTGCCGGCAGACTTTCGACTACTGACCCCCATCTCATTTTAGAAAGATCTTGTTTTGCAAACAAACTTGAGACCGAAATGGCAAACAGCACGATAATATTGAATACAGCTTTTTTTCAAAATTCGAAAATAAAAAAATACCACTGTTTTCTCCTCAAATATTACGAAGAACAGATGCGATTAAAAATCGCATAACCCAAAATCAATTTTAACTTATTACATGATTAAATACAAAAACTTTTCGGTACGTAAAATCATTTTATCACGCACAAAAACCGGGGTTGCTTTTACAGTTTCGCCGATGCCATTTTCCGCCACTTTTTGAAATTTATTTCCCGGTTTAACAATGGTACACTCTCCTTTTACATTTATAAAATAAATATTTCCGGCAGCATAAACCGGCGATGCATTAAAATTGCCTTTTAACTTTTCTTTCCAAACAACTGCACCAGTTTTCGCATCGATGCAGGTTGCCATTCCCCGGTCGTGAACCATGTACATTAAACCATTTACAATTACCGGAGTTGGTATTTGCGGCACTTCATCTTCGTAGGTCCATTTTACGTGAGTCTGAGTAACATCGCCTTCGCCGCTTGGATCAACCGCATATTGTCGAGTCCAAAATGGTTTGTTGTCTTCAAACAACCAGCCCGAATTCACATACACAAGTCCATCGTAATAAAGCGGTTGGCTCACCGTTGAATCGTCGCCGTATTGAATCGTCCAAATAACTTCGCCGGTATTTACATCGTGGGCAAAACACATAAACGACGAATTACTGATCAGCAACTCTTTTCCATCCACCTCAACAACAATTGGCGTATGAAACGATTTGCGATAAACGGGTTCCAGGGGATCATAAATTTCTGCCGGACGGACACTTTTCCAAATGGTTTTTCCTGTGTTTTTATCCAGTGCAGCTACGTATGGATCCTCGGTTCCTTCCAAATGTACGATCAACATATTTTTATGAAGTATCACCGAAGAAGCCGGTCCTTGCATGTGATCGCAAGGCATATCTTCACGGGTCCAAACCACTTCGAAATTAGTGGTGTTGATACAAGCGGTTCCAAAGTTTCCGTAATGTACATACACAAAACCCTCTTCGATACACGGTGTTGGAGTTGCATAAGAATTGGTAGAATGAATGTGTTGTGGTTCTTCGCTTGTAAAAAGTGTTTTTTCGTCGAGCAATTTTCCGGATTCAAAATCGAAACAATGCGTATAAAATTCCGTACCGTCTTCGGTGGCAGAGGTGATCCAGATTTGATTGCCATAAACTACCGGCGACGAATAACCCAAACCTTTTACCTGAACTTTCCAAACCACATTTTCAGTGTCTGTCCAACTCAAAGGTGCTTTTTCAACATTGGCATGTCCATCCATATTTGAGCCCCGAAAATGAGTCCAGTTTTGTTTTTCAGGTGAACATGAAATTACAATGAATACGAACAAAATGACAATCAAAGATGGAAAACGTGTTTTCATAGCTATGCTGATTTGGTTGGAATCAAAGTTAAATGAAAAATGTAATTTGAAAAATTTAATTGATAAATTGCCAAAAATAAATTCAAATCAATGAAAGCTGCGAAATCCATTATTATCAATTTTCTGCTTCTCGTTTTAAGCATTTCAGTTTTTGCGCAATCGAACAATGCTGATCCAGTAAAAATACGCGTATTAACCTACAATATTTTGCACGGTGCAACAACAAAAGGCGATTTTGATCTGGATAAAATTGCAGCAGTTATCGAAAAAACGAAACCCGATTTAGTTGCTTTGCAGGAAGTTGATTTTAAAACCCGACGAGCAAAAAATTACGATTTGGTTACCGAATTGGGCTGGCGAACAAAAATGACTTCACTTTTTGGAAGTGCCATGAAATTTGATGGCGGTGCTTATGGCGAAGGTGTTCTCACAAAAATGCCAATTATTGCAAGCCGAAATGTTGCACTTCCGCACTCACCCGAAAACGAACCCCGGGCAGCACTCGAAGTTACAGTTGAACTAAAATCGGGCGACACCATTTGTTTTGTCGGCACTCATTTGGAGCATCAAAAAAATAATCCGGACAGAATTGATCAAACAAAAAAAATAAATGAAGTTTTTTGCAGCAATAAATACCCAACTATACTCGCCGGCGATTTAAACGATACACCTGAAAGTGAGCCCATTTCTATGTTAAAACAATGTTGGATTGCAAGTTCGGGAAACAACCCGGGCCCCACATTCTCGTCTGATAATCCTCGAAAAAAAATAGATTACATTATGTATCGCCCGGCCAACAATTGGAAAGTAATCGAAACCCAGGTAATTTGCGATTCCATTGCCTCCGACCACTGTGCATTTCTTTCTGTTTTGGAGTTAATTAAATAAAACATCCTGACCACCCCACCGTTGCTTCGCTCCGGCACCCCTCCTATTCTGCGAACAGGAGGGGAAAAACTACAACATTTTAACATTCGACTTTTACACTTTCAACTCTGAACTTTAAACTTCAAACTCAATCCCCTGCGCCAATGGCAATTTTGTCCCATAATTAATTGTATTTGTTTGTCGTCGCATGTACACTTTCCAGGCATCCGAACCCGATTCCCGGCCACCTCCGGTATCTTTTTCGCCACCAAAAGCGCCACCAATTTCAGCTCCCGATGTTCCGATATTTACATTTGCAATTCCACAATCGGAACCTACGGACGAAAGAAATTTTTCGGTTTCAAGAATGTTTGTCGAAAAAATGGCAGAGGATAATCCTTGCGGAACGTCGTTGTGAATATGAATGGCTTCTTCGATGCTTGAATACTTTATTAGATACAACAAGGGCGCAAAAGTTTCTTCCTGAACGATTTTAAATTCATTCCTGACTTCGGCAATGCTAGGACTTACAAAACATCCCGATTCAAAACCTTTTCCCGAAAGCACATCTCCTCCGATAACGATTGTACCACCTTCATTTTTTACGGCTGCTATTGCATCGACAAAATTTTGTGCTGCCTTTTTATCGATCAGTGGCCCGACCAATGTTTCTGGATTCAACGCATGTCCGATAGAAAGTTGGTTATAAATGGAAATTAATTTCTTTTTAAACTCCTCATATATCGAATCGTGCAAAATAATTCGTCGGGTTGAAGTACAACGTTGTCCACAAGTACCGACTGCCCCAAAAACCACAGCTCGTAGAGCCATCTCCAAATCGGCATTTTGAGTAATTATAATGGCATTGTTTCCGCCCAGTTCCAGAATCGAACGACCAAGTCTTTCACCCACTAAACGACCAACCTTTTTACCGATGATTGTTGATCCGGTAAACGAAACCAGTGGAATATTTTTATTGCTGAAGAATTTGTCTCCCAAAACTTTTGAATCTGCTGCCACAAGATTTAAAACACCTTCCTGAATATTATTTTTTGCTAAAACATTTGCAACAATTTTATGAACCGCAATGGCACATAAAACCACTTTCGACGAAGGCTTCCAAACCACCACATCGCCGGCAACCATTGCAATCATAGCATTCCAGGCCCAAACTGCCACCGGAAAATTAAATGCAGAAACAACGCCAACAATTCCCAAGGGGTGATACTGATCGTACATTCGGTGTTTTTCTCGTTCTGAATGCATCGTAAATCCGTACAATTGACGCGACTGACCAACTGCAAAATCGCAGATGTCAATCATTTCCTGCACTTCACCCAAACCTTCTTGATAGATTTTTCCCATTTCGTACGAAACAAGTTTACCCAAAGGTTCTTTGTATTTTCGTAATTCAAGCCCGATTTGTCGCACAATTTCGCCACGTTTTGGCGCTGGAATCATGCGCCAGGAAGTGAAAGCACGTTTAGCAGTTTGTATCACCTCGGTAAAATCGTCAGCACTTGCCTGATGAATGCCGGCAATTCTATTTCCATCTGACGGAGAAAACGATTCGATGTATTTTCCGGTGGTTTTTTTCCATTTTGTCCCCGTGCAAACTCCATAGTTATTTGCTTCAATTCCAAGCTGATATAGTTCTTTTTTTATGCTGAAATCCATTTTAAAAAGATTAAAGGTTATTACTAAAAAAGCAGTTAATAAAAAGATTGATGGAAAGATTGTGGAACTAATGCGAGACTGTATCTTCATCGAGACACTCAGGCATCCCAAAATAAAAAAATACCGGACACAGATAGGATTGAATCATGAGTGTAAGTTAAAATTTTTTATTCAAAATTCATAAATTTTCGTGGTTCTAGCAGCATCCGATTTTAATTCAAAAAAGAAAAAATCTGAAAATAATGCCCGCTAAAGACTGTAAAATAAATGCTGTAAAACAATTATTATCAGCTTTCAATTGCAAAAAAATTGCCACCTTTATGCCTTTCAAAAAAACAGAAGTGATAAATTCAAAACAATCTGATTGATTTTATCGTTTGAATGGAAAGAGAACAAGATTACAATGACAGAAAAACAATCCTGT
>JBNKOT010000325.1:0-5130 GCA_050294855.1 Draconibacterium sp.
ATCACCATAGCTCGCTATGTCTCAAAAATTTATATTGTAAATCAATCATTTACTGAAATTTGAGCTCGCTAATTTTAATCGAACTCAGGTTAATAGAAAAGTCAGTGATGAAATTCAAATCGTGGTTAACTATTGTTGGATTGGTGTTGTTGGTTTTTGTGTTGGCAAGTTGGGGGAGGACAGGACACCGTGTAATCAGTTTTAAATCGGCTCTTTCGTACAATCGGGAAATGAAAAATTTCTGGGATTGGACGGCCTATCTTACAACGCACTCTTCGGATGCCGATGCACGAAGAGCAAGTTTTCCAAATGAAGCTCCGTTTCATTACATCGATATCGATAATTTTCCTGAATTTAAAACTAGCGGTAAAATTTCGCAGTCGTTCGATGAAATGCTAAGTAAGCATGGAGGGAAGTTTTTATTTAAACAAGGAATTCTGCCGTGGACAACGTTGTCGGTTTTTGATTCACTCTCCCAGAGTTTTCGAAAAAAGGATTTTGAAAAAGCAGCATATTTTGCTGCCGACCTCGGACATTTTGTTGCCGATGGACACATGCCTTTTCACATTACCGGAAATTACGACAGGCAATTAACCGGGAACAAAGGAATACATGGTCGGTATGAATCGGCGATGATTAACCGCTTCGAAAATGATTTCAGCTACTCCGGAAAGCCGGCGGTTTATATCACAAATCCGGAAGACTATATTTTTAGCTATCTCTACAAAAACTACAAATACATCGATTCTGTTTTAGTTGCCGACAACTTGGCACAAAAAGTGGCCGGCAACTCCTCTTCGAAATTGTATGCCGAAACTTTATGGAAAGAAACCAGTGGTTTTACACAAAGTTTATTCGAAGAAGCTTCATTTGTATTCTCGTCGTTACTTTATACGGCCTGGGTAAACGGAGGTAAACCAAGCATTAAAAAAAATCAGGATTTTTTGCTGACAACATCAGAAACTCAGACCTGGAAAGTGAGTACGCGCGGATTCTTTAAGAAAGCGGTAGAAATTGATTATTTGGAAAATACGGATAGAAAAATGAACATTTCGGTTTACGACTTTTCCGGAAAATTGATCGAAACTTTAATTGAAGCAGAGCAAAACTCAGCACCTGTACAAATCGAATGGAAACCCAAAGACAAAGGGAAAGCCGTTTATTTTGTTGTATTAAAATCGGAACATTATTTTTACGTCAGAAAGGTTGTGATATAACTTCAGCTCTTTATTTTTTCTGAAATACAGTCATTTTTGATCGTCCGGTTTTTCGGATGTTTTACTGAACGCGTAATAATCCGTCGACTATCAGAAAAATCATCATAAACAAATACAAAAAGTTGAGTTTGTAAAACGACGGACGAACTTTAAACTTGTCGTGGGCAAAAACGGCCATGGTTAACGACGACAATAAATAGAAGGTGTAAAACAACAAAAAGAACATAATGACTTTGTTGCTGATCACAAAAAAGATAACAAGCAGTGCCGATGCAACCGTTGTTAGAACCCAGGTGTAGGTTATTCGTTTGATCTGACTTTCGTTAAAAATCTGGTTTAAACTGGGTAGATTGGCCAACTGGTATTGTTCTCCAAACATCATCAGCAATAACCAGAAATGTGGAATTTGCCCGATAAAAAAGAAGGTAGCGACCAGTAAAATTATTTCGGAAGATAAACTCCCGCCGGCTCCTGCCCAGCCAATCATTGGTGGAAGTGCTCCAACCATCGAACCCGGAATTACAGCAAATGCCGATAATTTTTTCATGGGTGTGTAAACCACATTATAAAAGAATAATGTGGTCCAGCTTAAAATTACGGCAAGTATTGGATTGCTATAAATTAAAATAGCCGATCCTGTGACAGCAAAAATTGCGGCAATCAAAAATGCCCCTTCTGCACTTATTCTCCCGGATGGAATTGGGCGGTTTTTTGTTCGCGGCATAAGCGTATCGATGTCTCTTTCTTGCCAGTGATTGATGACACTTGCACTGCACGACATTAAAAATACACCCAAAGCAAGTAAGTATGCCTGAGCATCGAAACTGCCTTTGTATATAACATATCCCGAAACGGCAGATAAAGCAATGGGCAAAGAAATTCGTACTTTGCCCAGCTCGTAAATAATCTTTATTTTTTCTTTCAAATCTTTATGTTTTCTCATGGAAATTTTCTTGTTGAAATTACTTTCCGGCATTGTTGCCCTAAACAATGTTCTGTTAAAAATCCGTTTCAGAACGTTGGGCAAATTAATGTTCCGAATTTCATTTAACTATATTCCTTTGAAATAATATTCTCATCTTCCATCTTCTGCCTTCCAACTTTCCCCTATTTCACCGTTTTCAGGTATTCAATAATATTTGTAATGTCGTCGTCAGAAAGCTGCCCACGGTAAGAAAGCATTAATCCTTTTCCAAATCCATCAACAATATCGTCGTTCGGATCGTAAATTGATGATTTAATGTAGGCCTCATCGACCAAAACCTGACGTGTTTCGCTACCGGTTTTAACCGTAGTTTCTTCGCCCCAGATTCCCTTAAAACTTGGTCCGACCAGTTTTGTTCCGTCGACCGTGTGACAGGCAAAACAGCCAATATTTTGCATGATTCTTTTTCCGGTGGCTGCCGGAGAATCGATTATTGCTGCCGATGCTGCAACTTGTGTAGTGTCTTTAATCCACGATTGAAAATCTGCATTTTCCATCACTTCAACATAAGTGTACATGTATGAATGTTGTAATCCGCAATACTCGGCGCAAAACAATTCGTAAGTCCCCAGCTTTTGAGGTTCGAACCACATCGAGTTATCTTTTAATCCGGGCACCATGTCTTGTTTCACCCTGAAAGCAGGAATGTATAAACTGTGCAAAACATCCATTGCAACCAGATTTAATTTTACGGGCTGATCTTTAGGTAAAAACAATGTGTCTGTTCTTCTTCCGTTGTCGTACTCGAAACTGAAATTCCACATTCTTCCGTAAACCGTAATTTCCATGGCATCTTTTGGTGCATTTCTCATGGGTTTCCAACCGGCCCAGCCATAATAAAACATCAGCATTGTAAGTAGAAAAGGTACTGCGGTCCAAATAATTTCAAGTTTAACACTTCCCTCAATTTGCGTTGGTTTCGGATTTCTTTTGTTGTTGTATTTATAAATAAATACGAGCATTACCACTGTTAATCCGATGAGGAAGAAAAATGAGATTCCGAGGATCACAAGAAAGGCGGTGTCTACTCCTTGAACAAAATTCGAAGCTTGTGTAACGTCTGAACTAAACATATTTATCTATATAAGTAATCTAAAAAAGTAATAACTAATACAACGACAAAAATGGCAAATACAAAGGCTACCATTATTCGAATGTAAGGTTTATCGTATTTCAGGTGCATAAAATAAGTTAATACCAGGTACGATTTAATAATCGCAAAAATCAAAGCACCTGCCACGGTATATTTTCCAAGTTCAATACTTGTAATTCCTATTGATGAAAAGGTTAATGCCAGTAAAGCCAGCAGCACGATCAAATAAAGTTTGAATGGAACTATATGATGTTTTTCTTTCGACATAGTTTGCTTCTTTTAAGTGATTAAATAGAATAATGGGAACAGGAAAATCCAGATTAAATCCACAAGGTGCCAGTAGAGTCCGGCATTATCAACAAGCGACGGTCTTCCCGAATTTATGGTACCTTTATTTACTCCTCGTATTGCAAAAATCATAATGATTAAACCAACAATAATATGGAGTGCGTGCAATCCTGTCATTACAAAGTAAAGTCCAAAAAATAGAATCTCGCCCTGGCTGAAATCGTTGATCAGATGATCAGAACCCGGCCAGATTCCATGTTCGAATTTTAATCCCCATTCAAAATATTTGTTGACAAGAAATACAATTCCTAAAATAAAAGTAACCACAATTAGTAACATCGTCAGCTTTTCCTTTTTCATCTGTAAAGCCGATGTAGCCATCGCAATGGTCATACTACTAATCAAAAGAATAACGGTATTAATTGCTCCTATTGTTGTGTTCAGTTCTACTGCCGCCAGATGAAATGCATCCGGATTCATATACCGGTATATGGAGTAAACGATAAATAATCCTCCAAACAACAGGAGCTCAGTAAAAATAAACAGCCACATCCCAATCTTCGACGACTCGGGATGGTACATATCATGACTATCGTGATTTGTGTGATCCATATTTGCTTCGTTATTATTCGTAATTGTAAGGTCCGTCTTTGTCTCCGAGTACCGGTTCTTCATCGAAATTTAAAAGTGGCGGAGGCGAAGAAACGGTCCATTCCAGTGTTTTACTGTTCCAGGGGTTTTTACTTGCCGGCTCGCCATTTTTAGCCGAACGAATTAAGTTAACCAAAATGATAATAAAACCGGTAACCATAATCCACGAACCAAAAGTGCTCAAAATGTTTCCACCATGGAATTCGGGTAAATAATCGTAATAACGACGCGGCATTCCCATCATTCCCAAATAAAACATGGGCGAGTAGAGTGCTAAAAATCCGATGGTAAATACCAGCCAGCCAATGTTGGCCCACGATTTATCGTACATTCTTCCATAAATTTTTGGAAACCAATAATGAATGGCAGCAAAAAATGCAAATCCTGTTCCGCCAAATACAATGTAGTGGAAGTGTGCAACTACAAAGGCTGTGTCGTGCACATAAATGTCGGTGGCAAGTGCTCCTAAAACCAGGCCGCTTAAACCTCCAACCATAAATACAAATATGAAAGAAACCGCCCAGTAAAATGGTGTTTGTATATTTATCGAACCTTTGTACATCGTCGAAATCCAGTTGAAGACCTTTATCGCACTCGGAATGGCCACAATAAATGTCAGTAAGGAGAAATAATATTGTGCAGTGCCACTCATACCGGCGGTGTACATGTGGTGTCCCCAAACCAGATAACCCACAAATGCAATCGAAAGAGTGGAAGCAATAATTGCTTTGTATCCAAAAATATGTTTTTGAGAGAAAGTTGGAATAATTTCAGAAATGGCTCCCATTGCAGGCAGAATCATAATATAAACTGCGGGATGGGAATAAATCCAGAATAAATGCTGGTACAAAATCGGATCTCCACCCAATGCCGGATCAAAAATTCCAACTCCAAAT
>JBNKOT010000326.1:0-2404 GCA_050294855.1 Draconibacterium sp.
ATGATTTTGCCTGCTTAAAACGCGATTGTTATCCATTCTGTAAAGTAAAAGATTGTGTAAACAAAAAGGTGATTTTTGTGTATTACAAAGGCTATAAACAATGCGCCTACCGAATGTCCTTTGCCGATTCAACCATCTGTAATTGCCCTACAAGGAAGGATATTTTTCTGAAATACGGTGTGTAATTTAGATATAAGAATGGCTGCCATTTTTCTATTTTACGCTTAAAGAAATGGTATCGATGTGTTAAACATGCGATAAATAACGATACCATGTCCAGGTTCTAATTTTTCAAAAAGCAAGCTGTTTATGAGATGAGAAATTAAAAAAATATTCAGAAATAAAATCCAATGAACCTTCTCCGAAGATTTCCGTTATTTTTGAAACAAATATCAGTAATAAATTATGCTCATAGTTATTTCTCCCGCAAAATCGTTAGACTTTAAAACACCGCCGGTAATCTCAAAATATACGCAGCCCGAAATGTTGGAAGAAGCCGAAAAACTAATCGGCAAACTAAAAAAAATGAGTCCGAAACAACTTTCGAAATTGATGGGAATTTCGGCTGATTTGGGCGAATTAAACTTTCAGCGCAATCAAACCTGGCAGCAACCTTTTACACCCGAAAATGCAAAGCAGGCAATTTTAGCATTTAATGGTGCGGTTTATCAAGGACTTAAAGCCGAAACACTTGCTGAAGAAAAACTATTGTTGGCACAATCGAAACTGAGGATTTTGTCGGGTTTATACGGTGTGTTAAAACCGCTGGATCTTATTCAGCCTTATCGATTGGAAATGGGAACTTCGTTAAAATATTATCGCTCGAAAGATTTGTATGCATTCTGGAATCCGACTATTACAAAAGCAATTAACAATGCAGTTGCCGAGTCGGGGAGTGGAGTGCTGGTTAATCTGGCTTCAAACGAGTATTTTAAAAGCATCGATAAAAAGAAACTTAAAGCTAAAATCGTTACGCCTGAATTTAAGGATTTAAAAAACGGCGAATATAAGATGATCACGTTTTTTGCCAAAACCGCCCGCGGATTAATGTCTCGTTTTATCATTGAAAATGATATTCAGGAAGTAGAAAGTTTGCAGGCGTTCGAGTCGGAAGGTTATCATTTTAATCCCCGGCTTTCAAAACCCGGAAAACCTGTTTTTACCCGCGAACATTAAGTGACAAAAACGATTATCGATATAAAAAAATGCCATCCGTTTAAATATTTAAAATCCGGATGGCATCTGTTCAGTTACTTTTTCATTTTGCTTAAAACGGCAAATCATTACCTCCATCGTCTGCCGGCTCTGGTGGAATATCGCCCATGCCAAATTCAGGAGGCGCTTCCGGAATATTGTTATTCGAAGCACTTTCGATTTTCCATGCATTGATGTTATGAAACCAGCGTCCGTTATATTCTCTCGATTCCATGTTAAACGAAACTTCTACCTCTTGGCCGACTGCTAACCCATTGATCAGCGAAACTTTGTCGCCAAACAAAGTAAAGCAAACCTTTTTGGGATATTGATCTTCCGTTTCAATAACAAATTCTTGTTTTGTCCATTCTTTGCCTGCTCGGCTTGTGCCAGATTCCGGTTTTAAAATCTGATCTATTTTTCCTTTTACTGCTAAACTCATAGTGTTCAAAAATAGAATAAAAAAACCCTTTGTAAAAACATTACAAAGGGTTTTTATTAACTTTTTTAAGCTTGCTTATTTTACGATTTCGAGTAATTCAACATCGAAAATCAATACAGCATTCGGACCAATGTCGCCACCGGCACCACGCGGACCGTAACCCAAAGCCGAAGGAATATATACTTTCCATTTCGATCCAACAGGCATTAATTGTAATGCTTCTGTCCATCCCGGAATAACTTGCGAAACGCCAAAAGTTGCAGGCTCGCCACGATCAACAGAACTGTCGAAAACTGTACCATCAGTTAAGGTGCCGTGGTAATGTACACGAACTTTATCCTGAGCGGTTGGTTTTGGACCGGTTCCTTCTGTCAATACTTCGTACTGTAAACCGCTGGCTGTAGTAACTACACCTTCGCGTGCTTTATTTTCTTCAAGAAATGCATTACCTTCTTCAAGGTTGGCTTGTCCTTTTCTTTCGGTTGCCGACTGGAAGTAAGCTTGAACCAATACGTTTGCTTCTTCTTCTGTCATTTTTGATTCTTCAGCTTTTGAAGCTACAGAAAAAGCAGAAGACATAATTGTTACGTCTAAATCGGTTCCTCCCGGAGCACTTTCAAGTTGTTTAAGATTGTTTGCACCAACCAAATAACCAATTGCATAACTCACCGAATCAAGGTTTGTTTCTATTTTTACATTTGTTGAACCACCTTGCTCACAAGATGTTGCAGCGATAATTAATCCAATCGCCATAAGATAAATAATACT
>JBNKOT010000327.1:0-6786 GCA_050294855.1 Draconibacterium sp.
TTCGGATGCATCCTTTTTTATTATCTTCGTTTCCTATTTGAATAACTGCATAAATGGTCAGAATACTCCTCTATCCTCTCTCTTTATTGTATGGTTTTGCTGTGTATTTGCGAAACCGTGCTTACGATTTAAATATCCTGAAATCGACTGAATTTGATGTGCCGGTAATTTCTATCGGGAACATAACCGTTGGGGGAACCGGAAAAACACCACACGTAGAGTATTTGGTAAAATTACTCAAAGAAAAATACGAAGTGGCAACTTTAAGTCGCGGTTACAAAAGAAAAACCAAAGGATTTAAACGTGTAGCAACCAAGTCTACTGCTATTGAAGTAGGCGACGAACCACTGCAGATGAAAAACAAATTCCCGGGTGTTACCGTTTCAGTATGCGAGAATCGGGTAGCCGGAGTGGAAAAACTGCTTGCATCAGTTAACAATGGACCTGATGTGGTTTTACTCGACGATGCTTTTCAACACCGACGTATTACACCGGGGCTAAATATTTTGCTTATTGATTATAACCGGCAAATAAAAGCAGATCATCTTTTGCCAATGGGGCGCTTACGCGAAAGTGTACAGCAGATGAAGCGGGCAAACATTATTATTTTTACAAAATGCCCCGATGAGGTTACACCAATTATGCGTCGGATTTTAAGCAACGATGTTGGATTGTTGCCCTATCAGAAATTATATTTTACTAAGCTGGAATACGATAAACTGGCGCCTGTATTTAATGCCGATCAACTGGATGCCGGTTTTTATATCAAAAAAGAACATGCCGTTTTGTTGTTTACCGGAATTGCATCGCCCAAATTAATCGAAGAGTATTTACATCAATTCTCAAAAAAGATTGAAACGCTGACTTTTCCCGATCATTATAATTATTCGGCACAGGATATTCAAACGATAATTAATAAATTTGCTGCCTTAAAAGCAGAAAAAAAAATAATTATTACAACCGAAAAGGATTCCATGCGTTTAAAAACTAATTCAGCCCTAACGGATGAATTTAAAAGTGCGTTGTATTATTTGCCAGTTCAGGTAAAATTCCTCGATGAGGAAAAGAAATCATTTAACAAGAAAATTTTAAACTATGTTGGAGAAAATAAAAGCAACCGCGAGCTTCATAAAAGAAAGAATCAAGGCAAAGCCTGAGATCGGAATTATTTTAGGAACTGGCCTGGGCGGATTGGTCAACGAAATCGAAATTATCGATTCCATTCCGTACAACGAAATTCCAAATTTCCCGGTATCAACGGTTCAGGGGCACGCCGGAAGATTAATTTATGGGAAACTGGGCGACAAAGATGTGTTGGCCATGCAGGGGCGTTTTCATTTTTACGAAGGATATTCGATGCAGGAAGTTACTTTTCCGGTTCGGGTGATGAAATATGTAGGTGTAAAAAATCTGTTTGTTTCGAATGCTTCAGGTGGATTAAATCCCGAATATCGGGTAGGCGATATTATGGTGATTACAGATCACATCAATTTTTTCCCCGAACATCCGTTGCGAGGTAAAAATATTAATGAACTTGGACCACGTTTCCCGGACATGAGCAAATGTTACGACAAACGTTTAAGAAACAAAGCAAAATTGATTTCGCTCGAACACAATGTAAATTTGAAAGAAGGAATTTATGTGGGTGTTTCCGGACCGACCTTTGAAACACCGGCCGAATATAAAATGTTCCGGATTCTTGGCGGCGATGTTGTGGGAATGTCAACTGTACCCGAAGTTATCGTGGCTCGTCATATGGATTTAAAAGTGTTTGGAATTTCCATAATTACCGACAGCGGAGTGCCCGGAGAAATTGTTGAAATTTCGCACGAAGAAGTTCAGGAAGTGGCAATGAAAGCCGAGCCGAAAATGACAATGATTATGAAAAAACTGATACAAAGTATAAAGTAATTAAACATTCAAAGTTTAAAGTTTGGGTCTGTCGAGAAGTAAAAATGTCTGCTCAAGTTGTAGAAAATCTTATCGGATGACTTTCCAAAGAGAACACAAATTTGGGGTGAAAAAAATAATCTCATTTAAAAATAAAATTGATGAATAAAGTCCTTGCTGTTTTGCTAACCTTGATGTTCTTTCTGACAAATTGTTCAACTCAAAATAAAAGTGATGTGGAATTGGTGATCGACTTAAAATCTGAATTGGGAGAAGGTGCAATCTGGAATCCCGAAACACAGGAATTGCTTTGGGTGAATATCGAAGGGAAAATTTTGAATTTCTACCAGCCAAAAATCGACAATAACAAAGAATTGTTAACCGGCCAGAAAATTGGAACAGTGGTTCCGGCTGCATCAGGAAAGGTACTGGTTGCACTTCAGAACGGAATTTATCAATACGATCCGGAAACGGGAACAAAAAAATTAATTGTTGATCCTGAAGAAGACCTTCCGAATAATCGTTTTAACGATGGGAAATGCGATCCGGCAGGTCGTTTCTGGGCTGGAACAATGAGTACAATAAACGAAAAAAATGCAGGCACACTGTATCGTTTAGATCCCGATTTCTCGATTCATAAAATGATTGAGAATGTGAGCATTTCCAACGGAATTGTTTGGTCGCTTGATAAAACAAAAATGTATTACATCGACACACCCACACAAAAAGTGGTTGCTTACGACTACGATAACGAAACCGGCGAAATCGAAAATAAAAGTGTGGCGATTGAAGTTCCACAAAAATTGGGATCGCCGGATGGAATGACAATCGATGCCGATGGCAATTTGTGGATTGCTTTGTGGGGAGGTTCGGCAGTTGGATGCTGGAATCCTGAAACCGGGAAATTAATTCGCACTGTGGAAGTGCCTGCAATAAATGTAACTTCGTGCGCCTTTGGCGATACCGACCTGGGAACACTTTATATAACAACTGCGCGGACAGACACCAATGATGAGGAGCTGGAAAAATTTCCATTTGCAGGAGGTGTTTTTAAAACACGCCCGGGAGTGAAAGGTGTTGAAGCCTTTTTTTTCAACGATAATCATTAAGCAGAATCAATGAGTTTATTAGTGCTGGCGCTGGCGCCTGTTTTAATTATTGCAGGCTACGTATATTTTCGCGATAAATACGAAAAAGAACCAATTGGCTTGTTGCTTTTTTCGTTGCTGGCCGGTGCAGTTACCGTACTTCCAATATTGGTGGTTGAACAGTTTTTAGCAAGGTTTTCGCACGAATTACCCCAACTATTATCGGCAGCCTGGAATGCATTTGTAGTGGCTGCTTTTACTGAAGAGTTTTTTAAATATGCCGCGCTCTTTTTGTTGATTTGGAAAAGACCCGAATTTAATGAAAAGTTCGACGGGATTGTTTATGCCGTTTTTATTTCGTTGGGTTTTGCCGCTGTCGAAAATATACTATATGTCATCGAAGGAGGTGTTAGCACCGGATTGATGCGTGCAATTACAGCGGTTCCTGCTCATGCAATTTTTGGAGTAACAATGGGTTTTTATTTTGGAATGGCGAAGTTTTATGTCAGCGATCAAAAGACTTTAAAAATTAAAGCACTTGCATACCCGATTTTATTGCACGGAATATACGACTTTATTATAATGACCGGTATTCAATGGTTAACAGGAGTTTTCTTTTTGTTTGTGATATTTCTTTATGTTTTTGCATTAAAAAGATTAAAACACCTTTCAGATCAGTCGATCTATAAAACCGATTTTGAATATTTAAATCAAAAATTTTCTAAACCCGAATAGTATGGATATTCCACAATTTGAAGATGTTGTGCAAGCACACGAAATAGTGCAGAAATATGCACATCGAACCCCGGTTTTGTCTTCAATAAGTATTAATAAAATTGTTGGAGGCCAATTGTTTTTTAAATGCGAAAATTTTCAAAAAGTTGGAGCTTTTAAATTTCGGGGCGCTTGTAATGCTGTATTTTCGCTTTCCGAAGAAGATGCACAAAAAGGAGTGGCCACACATTCGTCGGGAAACCATGCAGCAGCATTGGCACTGGCAGCAAAAATGAAAGGAGTGGCAGCACACATTGTAATGCCCGAAAATTCGCCCGAGATTAAAAAGAAAGCAGTGGCCGGTTACGGAGCAAAAATTACATTTTGCACACCAACTTTGCAGGCGCGCGAAAGTACCTTGGCAAAAGTTATTGAAGAAACGGGTGCCACAGAAATTCATCCTTACGACAATTTTAAGGTAATTGCGGGGCAGGGAACAGCAGCAAAAGAGCTGATTGAAGATTCGGGGGATTTTGATTTGATACTGGTGCCGGTTGGTGGTGGCGGTTTACTTTCGGGCACCGCACTTTCGACCAGGAAATTACTGCCAAACTGTAAAGTTATAGCCGCAGAACCTGCCGGAGCCGACGATGCATTTCGTTCTTTTTATGAAAAAAAATTGCTGCCTTCTGTTAATCCAACAACAATTGCCGATGGATTGTTAACTTCGGTCGGCCAACGAAATTTTGAAATTATTCAGGATAGTGTTGACGCAATTGTTACGGTCAGCGAAGAAAATATTGTGGCTGCCATGCGTATGATCTGGGAGCGCATGAAAATTATTATCGAACCATCTTCAGCTGTTCCCTTGGCTGCCATTTTAGAGGGTAAAGTTGATGTTCAAAATAAAAAGGTCGGGATAATTTTATCGGGCGGAAACCTCGATTTAGGGAAGTTACCGTTTTAAAGCATCGGTGCAACAATATGTGCGAGCGATTCTTTTAACTTAAAGTGCCAGGGACGTTTTTGCCATTCTTTTAATTTGATTTCGCGGCAGTTTTTTAAATCGTCGAAAAAAATTGTTTTTAATTTTTGCGTAAATTCCCTTTCGTAAATAAATGCATTTACCTCAAAATTGGTTTCCATACTTCTGAAATCGAGATTGGTGGTTCCGATAGTGGAAAAAACATCGTCGACAACCAGGTATTTACTGTGAGTAAAGCCATTTTTATAAAAATAAACCTTGATTCCTGCTTCCAACAATTTTTCAACAAACGAAAAGGAACACCATTTTGGTGTAAGTGCATCCGATTTTTCGGGAATGATAATACGAACATCAACATTGCTGAGTGCTGCAGTTTCTAGTGCTGATAAGATTGGTATCGGTGGCATTAAGTAAGGAGTTGTTAGATAGATGGTTTTTTTTGCATTGGTGATGGCAGCAAAAAAAGCCTGTTCAATGTTTTTCCAGTCGGAATCGGGGCCACTCGTTGAAATTTGAACAGGAGTGCCGGCGCTTTCCGAAAATTTTGGAAAATATTTGTTGCCATTTAAATTCTCATTGATCACAAAATACCAGTCGGCAGCAAAAATGACCTGTAAACTGGCCACTGCATCGCCAGATATCTGAAGGTGTGTATCACGCCAGTGGCCGATATTTTTTAATCCTTCGGAATACCTGTCGGCGATATTTATGCCGCCGGTAAAACCAATTTCCCCATCGATAATGGCAATTTTTCTGTGGTTTCTGAAATTCATTTTGGAGGTGAGACGCGGAAAACGAACTTCCATAAACGGATAAATTTCGATCTGGTTGTTTCTCAAATCATCAATAAAATGATTGCTCAAACTCCAGCTTCCAACATCGTCGATAATAATTCGTATTTCAACTCCTTCCTTGCTTTTTTCGATGAGCAGATCTTTCATTTTATTTCCGATTTTGTCGTCGGAAAAAATGTAATATTCCAAATGAATATGATGCCGGGCATTTTTAATGGCACGTAGAATGGCGTCGAAAGTATCGGCGCCGTTTGTAAGAATTTTAAGTTCGTTCCCGGTGGTCAGCAACGAATCGGAATTGTTTAATAAAAGCCGGATGATGTTTTCTTTTTCGCGAATATCTTTGTTGAGTTTGAGTTGAGTTTGTTCGATTTCGCGCAGTTGTTTCGACGAAAGTTTACGGAGATTGTTCAGGCTTTTAATTCCCTTTCTCGAAAAAAGCTTTTGTTTCCGGTATTCCTGCCCAAAAAATAAATAAAAAATTAGTCCAATAATGGGCAGGAGAACTAGCACCAAAATCCAGGCAATTGTTTTATACGGCGATCTTTTTTCTAAAACAATCATAAAGGCAACTGGAATGGCACTTGCCAAAAAAACAAGTGAGAAAATTCGCCAAAATATACTCCACTCAACCATATCCGAATTAGTTTTATTCAATAAATTTCATGTATTTTAACTTCAAAAACAATTTTGGTACGGATTTCGCAGAAAAAAGTGACAATTGTCAGATTTCGAGGATATGAAAAAATGGGTTTATTTTTTGGGGATTTTGTTAATTCTAGCCGCCTGTTCGACACAAAAAAATGCTTTAAAAGTTAAGGCCAATACAGAGCAAATTACGGCTGAAGATAGCACGGAGTACGACTTAGAGACATTCGATGCTAAGTTTGAAACCTGGTATATTACGCAGAATAATCCGGCAAAGTATCGCTCGCAGGCGTATTACGAAGTTTGGAACAGACAGTATGTTATGGCCTGGAATAATAAAGCAGCTAGTGGACGACGACAGGGATTTTTCGAGCCGATTGTTGGCTACGATCCAACTATTGATTACGGGTTCGAATTAAATCATCATCTTTATTATTATTTCCAGTATGTAGAAAACGAACTGAAAATAAAGATTCTTAAAAACTCGCCAAAAGCAATTTACTGATTGGTATTTCTGTAGATCAAAAACTTATCGGAATCGAGATTTTCTGAAGTATAAATTTCACCGATAAATTTTGGCGCCCGAATTCCTCTGTAGAAATTTTTATTTCCAATAAACAGATGTGTTTCGTCCCAGAGGTTTTTTTTGATAAAACTTTCGAGCAGC
>JBNKOT010000328.1:0-4229 GCA_050294855.1 Draconibacterium sp.
TTTGTACAATTATTTTCTTTAACCGTTCCAATTTTTACCTCAGCCTTTGAATTTTCGTAACTTAAATCGTAAGTTGGAATCGCCTCATTATTGAGGTACATTGGAGTTTCCGATTTTACAATTGTATAATTGCCAAAATCGGTTAAAGAAGTTCCTTTTAGTGCTTTCCCGTCTTTGACTTTTGCGGTGGCACCCATGCTTAATATAGCAAGACAAATTGTTAAAATTAATAATCTAGTTTTCATGTCAATAATTGTTTAAATTTTCATTTGCTCAAATATAAAGAACACAAATACTCCATCCTTTTTATTTCAATTATCGACAAGCAAAACACCATAAAGTGTTTGTTATTAACTACAAAGTAATTTTATTGTCGTTTGTCAGTCATATTTTGTATTTGATGGATGAAACGTGTAATTGGCAGATTAAAACAACAAAATCCATAGGAAATGAGTTTTGTCGCTTTTAATTGAATCATCGAAACAACCGATTATCAATTAATCAGTAAAGGCAGTATTTTTTTAGATGTATTTCCAATTCAGGTTCAAACCTAAAGTAACTGAACAGAGGTGTGAATAAAAAAGAAAAACCGTCTGATGAAATGCATCACACGGTTTTAGTTTAATTATTTGATTATTGAAATGTTTCGTTAGAATCCTAAAGTGTTAGGCAACCACATCGAAATTTCAGGAATATAAGTTACAAGCAACAAACAAAGGATCATCACCACAAACATCGGAAGCAGTGGTTTTATAACCGTTTCAATTTTTACCTGACTAACACTGCAACCGATAAATAACAGCGAACCGACCGGTGGAGTACCTAAACCAACACTCAGGTTGAGCACCATTATAATTCCAAAATGAACCGGGTCTAAACCTAAATTGGTTACTATCGGGAGAAATATTGGTGTGAAAATTAAAACTGCAGGTGTCATATCCATAAATACACCCACAAAAAGCAGAATCAAGTTAATGATTAACAAAATCACAAATTTATTATCGCTTAAAGCTAGTAAAGCTTCGCTCACATTTTGAGGAATATTTTCATACGCCATAATCCACGACAAACCAATACAAGTGGCAACAAGTAAAAGGACAAATGCAGTTGTTTTGACCGAATGAAGAATTACACCCGACAAATCCTGCCATTTTAATTCGCGATAAATAAATGCAAGTACCAGGGCATATAAAACTGCAACAGCTGATGCTTCGGTGGCCGTGAAGAAACCGCCTACAATACCTCCAATTACAATCACCAACATCATCAGGCTTGGGAAAGCTCTTAAAAAGGTTCGTAATGCATTTTTTGCGCCAACTTTATGTTTGCTTGCATAGTAGGAAAAAACGCCAATAAAGGCAACTCCCATTCCGCCGTATATCAAAGTAGCAGTAGTTGAAGATACCAGAGCATTTACTTTTATCAAACCAACCACTACAAGAGCGATAGAAGCCAATACCGCGAAAAATTTACTCACGTTACGAAGCATTCCTTTCAGGCCAAAGTGTTTCAAAGAAAACATGGCCAAAGCCATTGCCATAATTCCTAAACCGGTTAAAATACCCGGTGCATAACCTGCAAGGAAAAGTGCGGTAATGGAAACACCACCACTGGCCAACGAAAATACAATAAGAATGTTACTCGGTGGAATAGACAAACCCGTAGTTGCCGAAGTAATATTTACTGCAGCACTAAAATTTTTATCGTAGCCTTCTTTGTTCATTTCCGGCATCATAATACTTCCAATTGCCGAAGCCGAAGCAGCTGCAGAACCCGATATTGCTCCAAACAACATGTTTGCAAAAACATTTACGAAAGCTAATCCGGCAGGCATACGACCAACTAAAACACGAGCAAAATCGATCAGTCGAATGGCTATTCCACCCTTGTTCATAATATTACCTGCCAGTATAAAAAACGGGATCGCCAATAGTGCAAAACTATCTAAACCCGTTGCCATACGTTGAGCAAAAGTAGTGGCTGCTGGTAAAGGCATTATGGTTACCAACATGGTTAAAATTCCCGATATTCCAATACTAAATGCAATTGGAACTCCTAAAATGAGTAGAATTATAAAACTAACTACTAAAACTATAACTCCTAAAAATTCCATTATCCTTCAGTATTTTGGTTGAGTGAATTATCGATGGTATAATACAGCGTTAGAATTCCGCTGATAGGTACAATAAGGTAAACATATCCCAAGGGAAGCGCAAGAGCTGCAGAATTTACACCGAGGTAAAAACGAGTATAAACCAGCCAGGCACCACCAATGCACATTACAAAAAGCGCAAACAAACCAACTATTGCATTTATAAAAATCTGCAGGCGTCTTTTTTTTGCACCCTTCAATTTCTGAAGCATTAAGTCAATGGCCAAATGTTCGTTTTTCCCGGCTACATAAGCTGCCCCAAGCAGTCCAACCCAAATTAGAAGAAATCCGGCGAGTTCATCGGTAAACGAACTTGGTGCTGCCAAAACGTAGCGGCTAAAAACCTGCCACAAAACGTCCAGCACAAGTATGCTCATTAAGGCAACCAAAACAAATTCAATTACCTTATCTATTTTTTCTCTCATGGTCATATCAATAAGTTTAAGCAGTTTCGGATTATTTTACAGCTCGAATTCGACGAATTAATTCTCCAATCTCGTCATCTTTGTACCCGTCGAGCAATTTTTGCACTTTGGCTGCAAAAAGTTTTTTATCCGGGTAATGAATGGTTACACCATTTTCCTGAACTACTCTTAACGACTCTTCCACCGATTCTGCCCAAAATTTACGTTGTACCGGAACCGATTCGTCAGCAGCTTCCTGTATCCATTTTTTCTCTTGTTCAGAAAGGGTTTTCCAAACCTTCGAACTAATAATTAAAACATCGGGAACGCAGGTGTGTTCGTCTAAGGAATAATGTTTACAGACTTCGTAATGATGCGATGTATATAAACTCGGCGGATTGTTTTCAGCACCATCGACAACTCCACTTTGAAGTGCGGTATATAATTCGCCCCACGAAATTGGCGTTGGCGACCCTCCCAAAGCCTTTACCATTTCCATGGCAGTTTGACTTTTCATGACCCTGATTTTCAGACCATTTAAATCTTCGGGTTTATTAATTGGTTTATCTATGGTATAAAAACTGCGGAATCCAGCATCGTAAAAACAAAGTCCGCGAATCCAGAATTCTTCGGTTCCTAACAATAGTTCCTTCCCAATTTCGCCGTCAAAAACTTTAAATGAATGTTCTTTTGATTCAAAAACATAGGGCAAACCCAACGCTTTGTATTTTCGGGTAAAACTTTCCATTACTGCAGCCGACACTTTAGTAATTGCCAGACTTCCGATTTGTAACAACTCCACACATTGTTGCTCCGATCCTAACTGCCCGCTGGGATAAATATCGATGGTCAGTTTTCCTCCTGATTTTTCAGCCAGTCGTTGTGCCATAAATTGCATTCCTTTATGAACGGGGTGTGACGGATCTAATCCATGTGCAAGTTTTAAAACTTTATGATCCGACACTCCCCTGCACCCGACCAGAAACAGCAGCAAAAGAGAAAACGAAAATGTCTTTACGAAGATTTTATTCATTAGATTTTGAATTGGTTTATTATGGAAAGTGCCTCTGCACATTTATTGGAAATGTAGTTATAATTTTCATTTTCGAGCACTTCTTTCGGAAAGAGTTGAGACCCCATACCTACACAAGTTACTCCTGCATCGAACCAGGCTTTCAGATTTTCTTTTGTTGGAGAAACGCCTCCTGTGGGCATAATACTGGTCCAGGGCATTGGTCCTAACACAGCCTTAACAAAGCTCGGACCACCAACCTGCGAACCTGGAAATATTTTTACAACTTCGGCTCCCAACTCGTGCGCTCTGGCAATCTCGGTTACCGAACCGCAACCCGGACTCCATGCAATTTTACGTTTGTTGCAAACCCTGGCAGTTGCTTCGTCAACAATCGGTGAAACAATAAAATTTGTTCCCAGGGCAATGTACATGGCTGCAGTTGCATCGTCGATTACAGAACCAACTCCCATTATCATTTCCGGGCACTCGGTAATTGCCCATTTATTAAGTTCGGCAAAAGTAAGCGATGCAAAATCACCCCGATTAGTGAATTCAAAAACTCTGGCACCACCGTCGTAACAGGCTTTCACCACTTTTTTGCAAACCTCAACATCTTTGTGATAAAACACCGGAACCATGCCGGTTTCTTTCATTTTTA
>JBNKOT010000329.1:0-3269 GCA_050294855.1 Draconibacterium sp.
TTGCGTCCTCTTATCAGTGCATTTCGGATAGCATCCTGATTTATTTCTGCCGGAACAAAAATATCTTTACTGCCGTTTATGGAAAGCACCGAACACGAAATATTTTCGATATATTCAGCAAGTAATTTAACAGGTAAAACGGCTTTCAAAGTTATGACTATTGTATACAACCTTTTCAATCTGATAATTGAAAAATAAATGTATTTTTGCGCCATGCTAATGAACCAAATATTAAAATATCCTCTGAAAAAATTTATCATATTCTTATTCTTCATTCTTTTTGTTTTTTCGAATACGGCATTTTCAGAATCTTTGCCTCAACAGTATACACGCACGGCAGAACAAGACGAATGGGTCGAAAATAATCTCACCAAAGAAGAAACCGAATGGTTAAACAGCCATGCTGTTGTTCGCGTAAATATTACTCCCAACGAGCCGTTTTATTACTATCAAAACGGGGCAAAAGGTATTTCGGTTGAGTTTCTTGAAAAACTGGCGGAAAAAACCGGAATAAACATCGAGTATTCCAACACGCCACTTTTGTGGGAAGAAACTTTAGAAAATTTTAAAAATCATGAAAATTGCGACCTGCTTTTATCTATTAAAATATCGGAAGAAAGAAAATCGTTTGTAGCTTTTACCAACGAGTACCTCGAAATTCCGATGGTAATTTTTACGCATATCAATTCGGATTTTATTTTGGGAATTGATGATTTGGAGGGTAAAAGAGTGGTGGTTGAAAACGGATTATGGGTTACCAAACAGTTGCAAAAAGATTATCCCGGGATAGAGCTTCTGTTTGAAAATTCCACGCACGAAGCACTAAAAACACTGGCGGTAAATGAAGCCGATGCCTACATCGGGAATCTGGTTTCGGGAACTTTCATTATCAATAACGAAGGGTTTAAAAATATAAAAGTAGCGGCTCCATCTCCTTATCCATTGCACAATCAGGCAATGGGAGTGCGCAAAGACTGGCCGGAACTTGCATCGATAATGAATAAAGTTTTCAACGATATTTCAGCCGAAGAAAAAAACGAAATCTGGAACGATTATTTTAATATTCGTTTCGATCATGGCATTCAACTCAAAGATATTTTATTGATTGGCGGAATTCTCTCTGCCATCCTTTTAATCATTTTTGCTTTTATCATTTTTTGGAACCGACGGCTCACCATCGAAATAAATCAACGCGAGAAAATTCAGGAAAGTTTACGCGATAGCGAAATCCGTTTTCGTGCCCTTTCCGACGCATCTTTCGAAGGCGTAATATTTGCTGAAAATGGTAAAATACTGGAATGTAATAAAGCTGCCCTTAAAATGATGGGGTATTCGAAAAAAGAGTTTATTGGGAAAAAGGTACTTAATTTTATTGCACCCGATTTCAAAAAAACAGTTAGAAAAAAAACCATTAAAGGTGATGAAAAGCCGTATGAAATTGAAGCCGTAAAAAAAGATGGAACACATCTTCCACTTGAAATTCATGCACGCATGATTCAGTATCAGGGGAGATCGGTGAGGGTGAGTGTTTTTAGCGATATTTCGATTCTAAAACAGGCAGAGATTGAAAAAGAGCAGCACCGTATAGAAATATTAGCTAACAAAAAAATTATTGAAGAGGATAATCAAAGGTTGCAGAAATTAGACTTTCAGAAAAACAGATTCTTTTCGATTATTTCGCACGATTTAAAAGGGCCAATCGGCACACTAACCAATCTGCTCGAAATGTTACAAAAAGAGCAGATTAAAGAAGAGCCCGAAAAAGAAAAAATGTTAATCGATTCATTGTACAAAACATCGAAAAACACGCTGGGTTTGCTCGAAAATCTGTTACAATGGTCGCAGTCGGAAATGGGAGTTACTGTCGTTCGTCCGGAGCATTTAAACCTTCGTCAGTTAATCGAAACTAACATCGAACTGCTGCAAGAAAATGCCAATTTGAAAAATCTTAAAATTACAAATTTGATCGATCCTGAAGTTACGATTTTCTCCGACCGTAATACCACTCATACAATTTTCCGAAACATGATTTCGAATGCCATAAAATTCACTTACGAGCTGGGAGAAATATCAATTTATACATCGGCTGCTTCAAACGGAAAAATAGAGATTTGTTTTGAAGACAACGGAGTTGGAATGAGTAAAAGCAAAGCCGAACAGTTGCTTCAACTGGATTCTAACATTTCGACTTTGGGCACAAAAAATGAATTGGGTACCGGCCTGGGATTAAAACTTTGCAAAGAATTTGTTGAACAAAACGGTGGTGAAATCTGGATCGAAAGCATCGAAAAGAAAGGAAGTAAATTCTGGATCAGCTTGCCCCTTTCCAACGAAAATTCAAACTAGTTTGTTGCTTTAAATGAAACTCCTCGAAGCAAGCTGACGAAATATCTTAATGAAATCATTAGTTTTTCGAATGCACATCACGACCGGGAGCTTTATTTCAGCATTTTATGAATATTTTTATCATTCAATTTTCCGGAATAAATCAATAAAGAATAGTTTAAAACCAAAGGTTCTGTTGTTGAAATGGCTAACTTTTTATTTCCAGGAAAAGCTGCATTTTGCATGCTGTTTTTCTTGCGTAAAATCCACGACTGTGGAAATCCCGGATTATCTGGATTATCAACAATAACAATTCCTCCGGTTTTATTTCCATCGAGCAAACTACCGGCAACATTCACATATCCGGTCGATTTTACCGCTTCGTTTTGTGGTTCAATTTTTCCGTCCGATCCCAAAAACTGAACATCATCGGGCAAAATCATCCGAACCGAAAAACCACCGTATCCTTTCACATCTTCCGAGCCGCCAATCATTAGATTCTCTTCCAAAGCCAATAAACAAATTTCAAAATCGATTCTTCTGACATTCCTGATTTTCGGATGAATTTGAATGCTTGTATTTTCTTTTAAATAGGGAGTTTTAACGCCATTTTTTATCCATTTCTCCGATTTCCATTCCACCTCAGTTTTTAAAATGGCGCTCCCATTTTTCTGAGCAGAAAATTCAACTTCAGATATTTCCTGTTCGAAATTTTTGATTTCCCAGGGATCGCCAATTCTTAGATCGCCAATCCAAACCTGGTGCCACGCCCAAAACACGCCACGATGATGAAGATGATCGGCCGGAAAATCTTCGGTTAAAACGGTTCCGTCCAATCCCCAAAGCGGGTGAATATAATTGTTGCGTTCGTTTTCCCCATCCTTATTTTTGGGTTGAATCTGAAAAAAAAGAACTTCTGCATTGTCTTCGGTAAAAAGAATTCC
>JBNKOT010000330.1:0-4545 GCA_050294855.1 Draconibacterium sp.
CTCTTGATAAAATAAAATAAACAGACTAAATTGTACAGAAAAATAATTCAGCTTTAACCTGTAAAAACTAAATTTTACCCACTAAAAAATCGAATCATGAAAAAACTACTAGCATTATTTTTTGTCCTTGCCATCTCGACGCAACTTTTTGCCGACATCAAAGAAAAACACCTTATTGGAAAATGGAAATATACCGCTGTAACCGATCAGGGAGAAATGACCGGGCATCTTATATTTATTGAAAAAGAAGGCAAACTAAGCGGAGAGGTAAATAGCGATGACGGAAATTCGTTTCCGGTCACGAAGATTGAATTAAAGGAAGGGGACCTTCTTTATTTCGAAGTAAAACCTGAATACGACGTAATTAAAGTAAGGGTAAAAGTGGAAGGAAATAAGTTTAAAGGTTCGGGCTCTACATACGACGGAGAGTTTGGACTTACCGGAGAAAAAGTAGAATAGTTGTTTATTAATTACAACTATCCTTTAAAATTTTCAGCACTTTCGGAATATCGGCGACAATTGAACCCGCCGAAAGAGTTGCTCCCGAAAGTGCTGAAATTTCTTTTTTATAGCGTAACTCGCCGGAAGAATAATTTTCGAATTGCTTCAACCATTTTTTTGAGGCAATTTCTCCACCATGCTCCGAACGATATTTTAAAATCCTGACTTTTTCGATTGCAAAATTCTCATCCACCGCTAGCAAATAATCAAACTTGTCATACCTTCCCATTGCCTGCGTAAAAACAGCGTAGAAATCGTTGCCGTTTTCGCGGTTAAACCGATAAATTACAAGCGGATCTCCTTTATCGTTTGCAGCAGATGCGTCGATGGTTTCAACAAGTGTAACAGCTTTTTCTTTTAAAGCAATTTTCACCATTTTCAGCGCTTGCTCTTCAGGATAAAAATCGGATGCAGAACTTTCGAAAGTGAGCATCGATAAAATAATTACGATTGAAAAGATTATGGATTTCATACATTTATTCATTAAAACCAAATTCCTATTCCCATGTTAAACTGGCCAGATGAATTATTAAGCGCATTGCTAAAAAACTGGTAATCGGCTTTTAAAACAGCTCCCGAACTTAGCCACCACCCGGCACCAACCGTTACATCTGTCCGGTTGTACACATCATTAATTTCCAATTCTCCCTCGGTTTTTGCATGGGTATTATACATTTCGTACCGCACAAACGGAACCAATTTTTGTTCTGTTTCAGCTTTGTGTAATAGGTTGTAACCTAACTCGGCATACCATCCAAACATCTGGCTTCCGAGGTCAGCTCCAGTAAAATCGTTGTATTGATCGGTATTTTTGTTGTTTGCAATATTCAATTGTCCGCGAGCCTCAAAACCTCCATTTACGTAGCGTGCATCGAAACCAATCATCGAAATTCCAACGGTTGAAGAATCGGCAGTTGCAATGGCCGCTGCATTGTCTTTCTCTAAACCATCGTACATCGATGATTGCGATTTTCCGTTGTAAGTACTGAATCCAAGCTTCAAACCTGAAATGCCATAATAATCTATTTTTGTAGCTAAAGTCGGTGAACTCATAAAAGACTCGGCTCCTTTCTGGCGTCCTTTTCTATAACCATCCGACCCCCGAAAAGTACTGCCACCGTTATAACCATTAAAACCGTTCATAACGTACAACTGGTATTTTAATGAAGCATTGTCGATTCGCCCTGTAAATCCTACACCAATTTCGCGCCAGGTAGTTGGAACAATTTTACTATCAAGATTAGGACGTTCAACACCATTAAATGTTGGTGGTTCGTGGTATTCATTCACAATTCCCATTGGTACCAGCATTAATCCCCCACGAAAATCGAGCCAGGGCAAAATTTTGTAATTTAAAAAAGCTTGTTCTACAAAAACTTCTTTTACATGCTCCATTTCAATTTCTGTCACAAAATTCAAACGTTCGTTAAACCGATAGCCAAACAATAATACCATTCGATGAACATCGAGTGTTCCGTTGCTCGTTTGCCCTTCTTTTACAGGTTGGTTGTAATCGATTTGAGCATAGCCGCCAATCTGAACCTTCGAATCACTAGCTCCCGAAACCTTTTCAGCGGTGTTTTGAGGAGCATCTTGTGCATAAGCATATGCCCCTGCAAATAGCGTAAATACAATTAAAATAATTTTTTTCATCTGTTTAAATTTTTTAAACATTCAGGAACTCACATAAATTTTAATCATTCTTGTTGGTGAATTTAGAATGAAGAAAATTCATGCTCGTTTCACATCTCTAAAATTTGTGTTGTTATAAAATCGGGCGCAAGCTAACAATTCTAATGTTAATTTGTTCTAAATAAAAATAGTAAATGTTTTTTTCTAAATAAGAACATATTTCAGGCTCTCTTTTCCAATTCCTTACGCAAGTAAAATTGTGTTTATTTAGAGATTTTTTTCAATACCCAAAACATTTTTACATTTGTAGAAATCGAACAAGCTTTATGAAAGATTTTGATAAACAATATTCCTTTTTTGAAAACGAACTACGCGACGAAATCCATTCGATTGGAGTTCGCAAATCCTTTTCCCCTAACGAAGCCTTAATTCGTGAAGGTCAACCCATCAAAAGTTTTCCGCTTGTTTTAACCGGATTAATCAGAATTTCGCGAACGAACGAGGAAGGAAACGAATTACTTTTATACTATTTACAAGAAACCGAGGTTTGCGCCATGTCGCTTACTTGTTGTATGACCGGACTTTCGAGCAATGTAAATGCAATTGCCGAAGAGCCCACCAAAGTAATTTTACTTCCGGTTGAAAAACTCGACAGCTGGATCAGCAAATATCCAACCTGGAAACAATTTGTAATGCAAACTTTTCAGAACCGGTTTCGCGAATTAATTGAAACCGTTGATGCCATTGCATTTTTGAAACTCGACGAACGGCTGATCAAATATTTTAAAGATAAACACGAGCGATCAGGCGTGAGCACTTTTTCAGGAACTCATCAGGATCTGGCTTTACATTTGAATTCGTCGCGCGAAGTAATTTCACGTTTATTAAAAAAGCTCGAAAAAGATGGAAAAATTAAACTTTCGCGCAATTTTATTGATTTTTCTGACCTCGTGTGACTTTTGTTACAGACCTTAATCTCAAGTCTTATTTTCTTTGTATCAGACAAATTATAGCAAATAGTACTTATCTATTGAAATATAATTTTTTGAGTTATAAAATCGGTTAGTAGTTGAAGGTTGTTAAAAACCGGGTTCGTAAAGGATCCGGTTTTTTTATGCTTATTCCGGATATATGGTTTTGTTCGATTTAAATGAAATACTAAGAAGTAATTATGAACATTTTCTAAAACCTTATTCTTGAGTTTTAAACCGGCTTAATAAATCACAAATGAAATATAAAAATTAATCAGGTTTTTTCAATATGCATAAATCAGTTCTGCAAAGGTTGATATCAAAAAGGATTAATTAAAATTGCCTTTCAATTAATCCACATACACCAGAAAATCCTCCTGCGCAACAAAGGTTCCAAAAGTTTCGGTTTCAATATAATTCTTTTTTAAGAGTGCCTGCACTTCATTTTCGCTTTCCGGCGTTACGGCAATCAACAAACCGCCGCTGGTTTGCGGATCGGCCAAAATATTTTTCCAGCTTCCGACAGCCAACTTAATTTTACTGCCGTAGCTTTCCCAGTTTCTGCCAGTTCCTCCGGGTACACAATTTAAGGCCAGATATTCATCGAGCATTTCGAGTTTTGGAACTTTCGAAAAATTTATTTTTGCCGTCAAATTACTTCCTTCACACATTTCGCATAAATGCCCCAATAATCCAAAACCGGTAACATCGGTAATTGATTTTACTCCCGAAATTTCGGCCAATTCGCTTCCGATTTTATTAAGCTGACACATCAACATTGGAGCAATTTCAGCATGTTCTTCTTTGAGTACTCCATTCTTTTGTGCCGTTGTTAAAATACCAACTCCGAGTTTTTTTGTAAGCAACAATTTACAACCTTCAATGGCTGTGTCATTCTTTTTCAGCTTATTAATCTCAACTCTTCCGGTAACTGCCAGACCAAAAATAGGTTCAGGACTATCGATGCTGTGTCCGCCGGCGAGTGTTATTCCAGCTTCGGCACAAACACTTCGTCCGCCATCGAGCACTATTTGCGCAACTTCGGCAGGCAGTTTATTAATCGGCCAGCCCAAAATAGCAATGGCAAGCACTGGTTTTCCTCCCATGGCATAAACATCGCTGATGGCATTGGCAGCCGCAATTTTACCAAAAGTGAAAGGATCGTCGACAATGGGCATAAAAAAATCGGTGGTACTGATAATTGCCGTTCCATCGCCCAAATCCAAAACCGCTGCATCGTCGCGATGATCGTTGCCAACCAACAACATCGGGTTGGCTTGTGTTTTTAATTCGGTCGTTAAAATTGCAGATAATACGCTGGGCGAAATTTTGCATCCACACCCGGCACCATGACTGTATTGTGTAAGTTTAATAAGCTCGTTTTTCAATTTCATCATAAAACTTTTTAATTTTTTTTGCATTCTGTACAGGATTTACTTCG
>JBNKOT010000331.1:0-3665 GCA_050294855.1 Draconibacterium sp.
TTTTGCTGGAGGTTTCGTACGAAAAATCGCAAGAAATTACGGATAAAATCAACCACGGCGATTTGTCGGAAAAACCGGGCTGGGTTCGTTGGTCGTTGCACCCAACCATGACAAACGACGAAGTGCACTTAATGATTTCTGCTTTAAAAGATATAATCGGGAACATTGAGGATTACAAAAAAGATTACAGATACGACAACCGAACCAACGTTTTCTGGCATAAAAAAGAAAAAAGCGACGAAGCTTTAATGAAAAGTTGGTTTACCTTGGATTAACTCTCAATTTCATTTTCCGATTACATATTAAATGTCGAAAAAATACAATACAGGATTAGTTTTAAGTGGAGGTGGAACCCGCGGTTTTGCACATTTGGGAGTGATTGCGGCACTACTCGAAAAAGGAATTAAACCCGATGTAATTTCCGGAGTAAGTGCCGGAGCAATTGTCGGAGCTTTTATCGCCGCAGGAAAATCGCCCGAAGAAATTCTTACCATCTTTAAAAAAGGATCGTTTTTTAAATACACCAAATTACACATCCCCATCGACGGCCTGCTAAAACTCGACGGTTTAAAAGAAATCATCGAAAAAGAAATACCAATTGCAAATATCGAAGAGCTAAAAATTCCATTTTATGTGGGAATTTCGAATCTAAACGAAGGAACAATCGAATTCCGAAATAGCGGCCCGCTTGCCATTTCGGTACTTGCATCTTCGTCAATACCAATTCTTTTTTCTCCTGTAGAAATGGACAGTAAATTATTTGTCGATGGTGGATTGATGGAAAACATTCCGATTTCTCCGCTAAAAAATTCCTGCGAACAAATTATCGTTTCCAATATCAGTCCAATCAATCCGAATGCAAAAATAAAAAACCTGATTCAGATTGCAACGCGTTCGTTTTATATGAGCGTGAACAATAACCGAAAAGAAGTACAAAAAAAGGCCGCGATGTTTATCGAACCAGAAGGAATCGAAAAATTTGATATTTTGCTCCGTACTCACGCCGACGAACTTTTTGAGCTGGGATATCATCACACCAAAAAGTTACTCGCCAAGTAGATTCGTTAATTTTCCAAATCAGAAAATTTTTATTTGCCCTCATTTAAAAAACCACTACTTTTAGGTAAACTTAATATTAGAAATCATGCGTTTAAGAATTGTGTTTACCTTTCTTTTTCTGATTCCTTTGTTTTCATTCTCTCCTTTTAAAAGTTCAAAAACTGCAGATGATGTTGTTCAACTCTTGAAACAAAATGTGACTTGCAAGTGGGCCGATCAAACGGTTGACACCTTCAAAGCCGGCGATCCAACTACCGAAGTCAGCGGAATTGCGGTTTGTATGTTTGCCGACATGAAAACACTAAAAAAAGCAGTGAAGCAAAAATGTAATTTTATCATCACGCACGAACCGATATTTTATAGTCACACCGACGAAACCACTTCGCTTACAAACGATCCGGTTTATCTCGAAAAAGCAAAATTTATCGCCGACAACAAACTGGTTGTTTTTCGGTTTCACGATCACATTCACCGAACAAATCCCGATGGTATTTACGAAGGAATGCTAAACAAACTAGATTGGAAAAAGGATGCAGTTAATGGTTCAACCACATTATTTCAGTTCAAAGAAAATACCTTGGAAAGTTTTGCCAAGGAATTAAAAACCAAACTCGATTTAAATTCAATTCGTTTAATCGGCGATCCGAAGATGATATTTACAAAAGTTGGTTTTTCTGTCGGAGCACCCGGTGGTTCCTCGCACATCAGAATGTTGAGAAACCGCGAAATTGAAGTGCTGGTTGCCGGTGAAGCACCCGAATGGGAAACCTATTCGTACGCCAACGACGCACTCGAACAAGGTAAAAAGAAAGCCGTAATTTTTCTGGGACACATAAAATCGGAAGAAGCCGGAATGGAATATTGTGCCCAATGGCTCGAAACTTTTGTAAAAGATGTTCCGATTTATTTTATTGAAAACGACTCCAATTTTATGGAGCTATAAAAAATAAAAATATGCCGGAAACATATTGGTTGCTCATTGTACTTTTATTGTCGGTTTTGTTTATTATTCTGGGCACAACAAAATTTAAAATCCATCCTTTTATCATAGCGGCTGCATTTAAAACAGCTCAAGGATCTTCAACAGTTGCTTTGCTAGCAACTTCGGCGTTAATTGCTCCGCTGCTTTCAACAATCGGGCTCGATTCGCTAAACGGCAAAGTACTTGCGGTGATGGCAACCGGAGCCGGTGCAATGACGATCTCGCATGCCAACGACAGTTTCTTTTGGGTGGTAACACAATTTTCGGGAATGGATGTAAAAACCGGCTATCGAACGCAAACAATCGCTACACTAATTCAGGGTGTTTCTGCAATGATTTTGATTTATGCTTTAAGTCTGATCTTTTTATAAAACTTAAAATTACTTTTACAAGCGAAAATTAAACCATGAAACCGATAAAAAATAAAGACCTGCTTTTTATTGTCAATCCTCATTCAGGAAAAAAAAAGGTGACAAAAATTGTTGAAACCTTACATGCTGATTATCCCGATATTTCAACAATTGTTACCAAAAACCTGGAAGAACTTGAAAATGTTTTTCTGACTCAGCTTGAAAAATATACCACAATTATTGTGGTTGGTGGAGATGGCACAGTAAACGAGGCAACAAAATATTTGCAAAACAAAAAAGACAAATTTTTGGGTGTTCTGCCTTTGGGATCTGGAAATGGTTTTGCCCGCGAACTGGGTTTTAAAAATTCGCTTGCTTCGCTTATCGAAGATGCAAAAAAAGGAGAATTTATTGAAGTCGATGTTCTTAGCATAAACGGCGAAAATTGTGTGAATGCAGCCGGTTTAGGTTTCGACAGTTTTGTGGCGCACAATTTTCAAAACAGAAACCGCCGCGGTTTAAAGAGTTATATTTATTCGGTGCTCAAATCGGTTTTTTCGTTTAAACCCTTTTCTGCCACCATCTATGTTGGAGGTGAAAAAATTCACGATAAATTTCAGATGATCACCATTGCCAATACCAGGCAATTCGGGAACAATGCCATTATCGCGCCACTTGCCAACCCCACCGACGGTAAATTCGATTTGGTTTTGGTTCAACCATTCGCTTTTTATAAATATCCTGTTTTTGTGGTGCAAATGTTTTTAGGAACCTTAAAATCATCACGGTTTCTTCAATTCATTTCAACCGACAAAAACGTAAAAATTGAATCCCGATTCAAAGCTTTTCATATCGATGGCGATCCTAAAATTTTTACCGAAAACCTTTCGATAAAAATTGGTGAAAATAAAGTGCGGATTATCAAAACAAAAAACTGTCTGTTCTGATTATTTTCTGAACAGAGAAACGAACATTCTTTCAAATAAAATTCACCGATTCTTTTACAGGTTGATTAAAATATTTCTGAAAAATGCTGAAACGTTGCGATTTTGACTGCGTTCTTTTTTTGAGAATAAATTCGAAATGCAAGGGAGAATATTTTTCCAGTTCAGCCAAATATTCGGGTGAATACCACGAATGATTAATTCCAACTGATTCGATAATCATGGTTTCAATGCTGCGGTTCATCAACGCTAAAAAATCGCTGTTTTTGGTGCCTTTAAAACATTGCATTTCGTCGAGTGTTGTTCTTCCAAAATTAATGGTTTGATTTA
>JBNKOT010000332.1:0-3805 GCA_050294855.1 Draconibacterium sp.
TGACGGCCTCGCCCGAAATTCGTGCCAAACGCCGTTTCGATGAATTGACTGTAAAAGGCCAGCAGGTTAACTTTGATGAAATTTTAAAAAATGTGGAAGGTCGCGATAAAATTGATTCCTCGCGCGAACACAGTCCTCTAAAACAGGCTGACGACGCCTTGATTTTGGACAACAGCAATTTAACGCGCGAAGAACAATTGGAATGGACAGTAAAGAAAGTGAACGAAATAATTAGTGGGAGATGAAAGTTGAGATTGACAGAAAATCGGGATTTTGTTTTGGTGTAATTAAAGCCATAAAATCTGCGGAAGCTGAGTTAGCAGATGCGAATCAATTGTATTGTTTGGGCGACATTGTTCACAACGGAAAAGAAGTAGAACGCCTCGAAAAAATGGGATTAAAATCCATTTCGCAAGAGGAATTCTTCAATTTAAAAGATTGTAAAGTTCTGATTCGTGCCCACGGCGAACCGCCGGAAACCTACGAACATGCCGAAAAAAACAACATCGAATTAATAGATGCTACATGCCCGGTTGTACTCACCTTACAGGAAAAAGTAAAAAACTCGTACCTCACAAAAAAAGACGCAAAGGGGCAGGTTGTTATTTTTGGAAAAAAAGGACACGCAGAAATAATTGGTCTCGACGGACAAACCGATCATAATGCAATTATTCTGGAGTCGATAAATGATGTTGAAAAAATAGATATGAGTCGCCCGGTTTCGTTGTATTCACAAACCACAAAACGAATTGAAGACTTTAACGGAATTGCCAATCTTGTGCACTCAAAAATGCAGCCCGGCATTCCGGTAGAAATAAAAGATACCATTTGCCGGCAGGTTTCGAACCGGGTTCCCAACCTCAAACAGTTTGCAGCAAATTACGATCTTATCCTTTTTGTTGCGGGTAAAAAAAGTTCGAACGGTCAGTATTTGTACTCCATTTGTAAAGAGGAAAATCCAAAATCGTACATCATTTCAGAAATCGAGGAAATAGGCAACGATTGGTTCGACGGTGTTCGATCGGTTGGAATTTGCGGTGCCACTTCAACGCCAAATTGGTTGATGGAAGAAGTGGCCGCCTGGGTTCACAAAAATTTTGATTAATCTTTCTTTTGTTTTTCGGTATTTTGCTTTTTTGAATTACATTTAGGCAAGGTTGAAAATAAAATCTATGCCAGAACTTTTTGCCCAGGTAATATTGCCCCTATCGCTTCACGATTCGTACACTTACAAAGTACCCGAATCGATGCATGCATTCATCAAACCGGGGCAACGTGTAATCGTTCAATTCGGGCAAAAAAAATTATATGCAGCTTTGGTTTTTTCAATCTCCGAAACGAAAGACGATAATATTGAAGCCAAAAATATTCAACAGATTTTAGATGAAAAGCCGATCGTACTTCCGCCAAATTTCGAATTATGGCAGTGGATAGCAAAATATTATTGTTGCACTTTTGGCGATGTTTTCAGGGCGGCACTGCCTACCGGATTAAAACTCGAAAGCAAATCGAAGGTTTTTTTAACCGGTCTGGATGTAGAAACCGAAATTACGGAAAAAGAAAATTTAATTTTGCGCGTGCTCGAGAATGATGTCTCTTTGTTGATAGAACTTCAGAAAAAACTTGGCACCAGTTTTTCTTACGCAGCATTAAAATCATTACAGGCAAAAAACCTTATTTATTTCGAAGAAAAAGTCAGTGCCAAATACAAACCAAAGACCGAAACCTTTATCCGTTTTCATGCTAAAATAAAATCGAAGACCATACTAAACACCAAAATTGAACAACTTGGTCAGGCAAAAAAACAACTCGCCCTGCTTTATCATTTTTGCGGATTAACAAAAGCTTTTGAAGCCAATCAGATTCAAGTTATTTCGAAAAAAGATTTGTTGGAAGGGACCAATTTTAGTTCCAGAATTTTAAACGAACTGGTAAAAAAGGAGTTCCTCTCGCAATTTCAGAAACAAGTTTCGAGAATCGAAGCAGAAGAATCGGGGCAAGTAAAAATAAATTTGCTGAATACATACCAGGCAGAGGCTTTGTCGCAAATAAAATTAGCTTTCGAAACCAAACAGGTGGCGCTAATTCATGGAATTACTGCCAGCGGAAAAACCGAAATCTACATTCATTTAATTGACGAAATTATAAAATCGGGCAAGCAGGCGCTTTATTTGGTGCCTGAAATTGCACTAACCACACAAATTATAAAACGGCTGAAAAATGTTTTCGGGAAAAAAGTCGGCATTTATCATTCGAAATTAAACAGTCAGGAACGCGTAGAGATCTGGGAAAAAGTGCTTCTGTTTGAGCGCGAACCGCAAAAAGGCTACCAGGTTGTTTTGGGTGCACGGTCGGCTGTATTTTTGCCTTTCTCCGATTTAGGACTGGTAATAGTCGATGAAGAACACGAAAATTCTTTCAAACAATACGATCCGGCACCGCGATACAATGCCCGCGACATGGCCGTTATTCTCGGTTTTCAGAACAATGCAAAAGTTGTGCTCGGCTCGGCAACACCTTCTTACGAAAGTTATTACAATGCTTTAAAAGGAAAATACGAACTGGTTAATTTACTAAAACGTCATAACGAAGTTGCTTTGCCCGAGATTGTGGTTGCCGATGTTAAACGCGCGTACAAACGTAAACAAATGCGTTCCATTCTTTCGCCCGAATTATACGAATTGATGGTAACTGCGCTCGACAAAAAAGAACAAATTATTCTTTTTCAAAACCGGCGCGGCTACTCTCCTTTTGTTGAATGTTTTACCTGCGGATGGATTCCAAAATGCCCGAATTGCGACGTTAGTTTAACCTATCATAAATATAAAAAACGACTGAGTTGTCACTACTGCGGATTTAGTCAGCGACTAAACGAAACCTGTGATAATTGTGGTTCTGCCGAAGTAAAAACCCGTGGTTTTGGTACCGAAAAAATAGAGGCCGAATTAAAATCGCTGTTCCGGAATGCCCGAATTGCACGGATGGATTTAGACACTACACAAACCAAAAATGCCTTTGAGAAAATTGTGTCGAACCTCGAAGATCGGAAAACCGATATTTTGATCGGAACACAAATGGTAACAAAAGGACTGGACTTTGAACATGTGAGTGTGGTTGGAATTTTAAATGCCGACAACCTGATCAACTTTCCGGATTTTAGAGCACACGAACGTGCTTATCAACTGATATCGCAGGTGAGTGGCCGTGCCGGAAGAAAACACGGAAACGGTAAAGTGGTGGTACAAACATCGCAACCCGATCATCCGCTAATCCGGCTTATTCAAAATCAGGACTATAATGAAGCCTTAAAAATGCACCTCGAAGAACGGCAGCTTTTTAAATATCCACCTTATTCCCGCCTGATAAAAATTATCGTCAAACACAAAAATGTCGATACGGTTGACCGGGCGTCTGCTCAGTTGGGAAAAGAACTTCGAAAAAGTAATTCGTTTTTGGTTTTAGGTCCCGAATTTCCGCTGATTAGTCGGATACAACTTTGGCACCACAAAGAAATTTGGTTAAAAGTCGATCGCCAGAAAAATCTCGACTCGGTAAAAGATTTTATTTTACAAGCGATTAAAACGGTAAAACACTTTCCGTCAAACAGTAGTTGTGTGATAAATGTTGATGTTGATCCGGCTTAATTGTTACAATTTTACTGTAACGATAGAATAATAACGATTGTCGTTTTTATGGCATTGTTTTTTTTATAGATTTGTACTCCTTAATTGTAATCGGTGGAGAATACTAAAGTAAAACAAATATTCGAACAGTTTGATAAAATGCGGGTCATAGTGATCGGCGA
>JBNKOT010000333.1:0-2172 GCA_050294855.1 Draconibacterium sp.
ATTGAATTGCGAATAATTGATTTTTCTTTCTCGTACATTTTTTGTTGCTCGCCCACTAAGGGGCAAAAAACCACCTGCTCCACCAGTGGAGGAAGGTCTTTAGCCACCTCATCCTTTTTGCGACGGAGAATAAACGGCCGGATCATCAGTTGTAATTTCTGCTGCTGATCTTCGCTTGCATGTTTTTCGATTGGTGTGATAAACGAGCGTCTGAAAAAGGCCAGGTTTCCTAAAATTCCGGGGTTTAGAAAATTCATTTGTGACCATAAATCGGATAACGAATTTTCGATCGGAGTTCCGGTAATCACAAGTTTGTGCTGACTTTTTAATGCCATTACCGCCTTGTAGGTCTTCGAGGTAGAATTTTTTATCGACTGACTTTCATCTAAAATAAGGTAAAGAAATTCTGTCTCTGAAATCAGATTAAGATCGTTCCGAACCGTGCCGTAAGTGGTAAGAATTACATCGTAGAACTCCGCGATTTTGTTCAGGCCATTTACTTTTTTTCGTTGTGTACCAACGTATTTGAATACTTTGAGTGAAGGTGTAAACTTTGCAATTTCGTTGTCCCAGTTGTGCACCAGCGAGGTTGGAACCACAATTAAACTGGCAGGTTGAATTTCGTTTTCTTTCGTTGCATTGGTCGTAAAAATATCGAGCTGATTTTTTGCAGCCACCGGATTTTCAACGCGGATTTCGCGTTTTAAACGCTTTAATTTCAATAATAGTGCGAGGGTTTGCAATGTCTTCCCCAACCCCATATCGTCGGCCAAACAGCCACCAAAACCATTTTGGTACAAACCGTACATCCAGTTAAAACCGTCCTCCTGATAATTTCGTAACTGCGCCTTCAAATTTTTGGGAAGTGCAATTTTTACGTTTTCAATAGTTGTCAGCTCTTCAAACTTGTCGAGCATTTCTTCATCGCTTTCCTGAATCGACTCCTGCAACAAAGTAAAATGGTGTTTTTCGAATTGAAGGTGGTCACCTCTCTGGCGTGCAAAGGGCAACAATCCTTTATAACGTGCAAACCATTCTTCGGGCAAAACCGCGATTTCGCCGTTTGGCAATTCAAACTCGCGGATATCGTTTAGAATATATTTTTTGAGTTTTAAAAACGGAATGTTGAATTCGCCAAACTGCACCACAGCATTCACATCGAACCAATCGCCTTTTGTTTGTGTCTGAAGTTTTATTTCCTGCTCGCCGGTGAAATAACTTTTTTCCAACTTATCCTGAACCACTGTAATTCCTACTTTTGTGAGCTGCGGTTTATGCTTGTTCAACCAGTTGATAAAAAAATAAAAAGCATCGCCGGTAGTTAACACCTGAACAGCCGGTAGCGAAAAATATCCGTTTTTTTCAGTTAATCCAATTTGTTTAAGCGTTTGTAAAATTTTCGATTCCCACTCAAAATCGCGACGCGACTTGCTGAAAACAAAAGTTACGTTTTGCTTTTTTAAGGAAACCACTACCTGTTTTTTTGAGTCAGAAAGAAAACGTTCGTTTCCGTATTTCAGTTGTAAAACCAAACCGGGTTCGTATTGTAAATTTTTCTCCAGCGAAAGAATGGCCTTCTTTTCCACTTCAATATTTTCAACAATAAAACCATCGGATTTTACATCGAAATTACGCACGGTATTGAGCACAAAACCTGAATAATATTTTTCCTCGATTGTATTCGGAACCACCACAAAATCTTTTTCGAAAAAAGGCGATAATTTTTTAGCGTTCAGCTTTTCGAAAGCTACTAACCGGTTTCGATAAAGCATTAAACACGGATCGTTGGTTAAAATTTGGCAGGTTCTGCCCTGTAAACCGATTTCCTTTTTTTCAAGAAATATTTTTAAACGGTAACGGGTTTCGGTTTCGGTGCGGGTAAAATGATATTCGGGACGTCCAAAAAACGGCGTCACTTCTATTTGATCTTCGTCGTAGAGATTCGAATATTTTGCATCTTTTTTGTACAATTCAACCGGACTCAGCATTAAAACCCGTGCCACCTCCATCATACATTTTTCGATATATGGGATGATCTGCTTTTCGTAATTCACCATTCGCATGCTGGTGAAGAACTCTGAAACATTTTGTGCCCGCGAGAATTTTTTCATCAAAACTTCGTCGCTGTACTTTTCATTCAATTTCACCAACTCCTTCTCGTAAGGCTGAAAA